>NZ_MAON01000007.1:0-33950 GCF_001922505.1 Staphylococcus sp. MB377
ACCTCTAATAGACCGCTTTATAATAAATATAAAAGTTATTGGAAACTATTTCTTAAACCTTTTGAAACGCTAGAAGCATTTAATTATCATAAAGTCCATTTATTTAAAGAGTGGAAAACCGAAAAAGGCATTATAAATTACTTATTAGGTGTAGATGTAGAATTATTTAATACATATCACTACGTTCATGAGCTAAGAAGATTATTAAAAGAAAATCAAGTAGAGAAATTTAATTATAAACTCTTTTCTATTCATCTTTCAGATGTGTGTCCTAAATTACGCCCAGTCATTAGAACTTTAAGACGATTAGCAGCTTTCATTGAAAATACTATGACATATTCTAACCTGACCAACGGTCCGTTAGAAGGAATTAATAATAAAATCAAACTCATTAAAAGGGTATCTTTTGGTTATAGAAATTATGATAATTTGCGTAATCGAATTATTATAACTTCGCGACTATTTGCCTCAACAACAAAAAAAGAGATTAAACAACCTAAGGTTGCTTAATCTCAATATTTGGACTCATCAGTCCGATTTGACGTAGAGCCGAATTAAAGTATGCCCACTCCTCTTACCATTTTTTACTTTACATGTAATTTCAATTATTAAAGCAAGCCTAAATCCAACATTTCACTAGTCAATCATTAACGCTTAATTGACTGCTTGATTGTTTTGCCATCAAGTTCATACTGAGCCGCGAAGAATACATTATCATGATAATACAAGAACCAATAATCTTGATAAATGTAATAGGGAATTAATCTTTCTTTTTCTCGAATGGATTGCATTGGATAATCGTCATATGCCATAACACATAATGGATTAATATGTGCATTCGTAGGCATAATATCAGACATATGGACAGCTCTCTCTCCTTCACTTTCAATCGTAATAATTGATTGTCCATAACTATGACCACCCACGTGCTTCATATGAATGCCTGGATAAACTTCAACCTTTTTATCAAAAAGTATTAATTTATTTTCATAAGTACCTCTATTGATTTCCCAATAAGTTGCCTTACTACGTATGTTAGGGCTTATAAATTCATGCCACTCGTCTTGTTGCACAAAATGAGTAGCTTTCGAAAAAATTGAGTTGCCGTCAACATCTGTTAGACCTGTGGCATGATCAAAATGCATATGGGACATAAGTACCATATCTATATCTTCAACATTTAAATTTAATTTTTCTAGTTCATCATGTATTTGACTTTCATACATGACACCATAATTTTTAAGTTGTTTATCAGTTAATTTATGATTACCAATTCCAGCATCAATCAAAATATTTTTATCCCCTGTTTGAATTAAAATTGGGTAAGTTAAATTTGGAACTTGGTTTTTCTCATTAACAGCATATCGTTTAGTCCATAATGGTTTAGGAACTACTCCAAATATGGCCCCACCATCCATTTGCGTCATACCACCATTTAAATAATTGATGTTAAATGCGCCTAATTTCATATTAAACACCTTCCATTTGTCTTTTTATCTATTAAGTGTTCAGATATCAATCTAAGTTATAATACAATATCCACTTTAAAAATAAATAAACAGGAGTGGTACATCATTCATAATGAATCATTGTACCACTCCTGTAGGGTGATTAGAATTGAGTATATTTTATTGTTGTTAATTTCATCATTCTATCACTAATTTAATATTTGTAATACATTATTTCAATAGTACTTATTATTGAAATTTTACTAACTAATGTTTAATAGATTTATGAAATTTCGCTTCCATACGATAAATTCTAGAACCTTTTTCAGAAAATTTCTTTTCATATTCTGTCAAAATATTATCTTCATCATCTTCGTCATGTAGATTTAGATTTAACTTCGTAAAGTACATCCCATATTGCGACATACTTTCTAAACTGAAAGCGAATAAACCTCTATTATCCGTTTTAAAATGAATTTCTCCATCTTCTTTTAAAATTTGTTGATATAAAGCTAAAAAAGTATGATATGTCAATCGACGTTTAGCGTGCCTTTTTTTTGGCCAAGGATCTGAGAAATTTAAATAGATTCGAGAGACTTCACCATCATTAAAATACTCATTTAACTCTATAGCGTCATTACATATCATTTTTAAATTTGTCAGGTTTAGTTCCTTCACTTTATCCAACACTTTATACATTACACTTTTTTCACGTTCCATAGAAACAAAGTTTATTTCTGGGAATTTAGAAGCTAGTGTTGTTATAAATTGCCCCATACCAGATCCAATTTCTATATAAATCGGTTGCTCTTTATCAAACCACTCTGACATTTTTCCAGCATGCACCCCATCCATATCAACTAAATTAGGATGTTCTTTCAAATAATCTTCCGCCCATGGTTTATAGCGAACTCTCATACACGAAATCTCCCTTAGATAAATAAATTACTATTCATAACCTCATTTAAGAATTTTAACCAATTATTCATATCTTTAAATCTTTTCTGTTCTTCATACCACTGAACCATTCCGATTGATTGAATTACCGTATACCATTTCATACGCTTGTTTAATTCAATGCTCTCTTCTACACCGTATGTTTTAAACCAGTCTGACCAGTTTTTTTCGGGAACGTAGTTATAAAGCAGCATTCCAATATCAATTGCAGGATCAGCAATCATTGCACCTTCCCAATCTACTAAGAACAACTCATCCCGATCAGATAATAACCAATTATTATGATTCACATCTCCGTGTACAACAGTAAAAAAGCGAGAATCTAGGTTAGGTATGTGTTCTTCTAAATATGTTAATGATTTGCGAATAATATGATGTGTTAATACTTCTCTTGATAATGAAGCATTAATCTTTTTTAACATAATATTAGGTGTGATTGGTTCCATTTCCATTCGTTTAAGCATATTGAGTAAAGGTTTTGAACCATGAATCTTTTTTAATAATGCAGCAACTCGTGATTGATACATTTCATCAGTTTCTAGTTCTCTGCCATTTTTCCAATGTTGCGCTGTAACTACTTCACCTGTTTCAATACGTTTAGTCCAAACCAATTTAGGTACAATCCCCTCAGCTGAGAGCGCTGCTATAAATGGATTAGAATTACGCTTTAAAAATAGCTTTTGTCCATCTTGTTCAGCCATGTATGCTTCACCTGAAGCGCCACCTGCAGAATCAAGTGTCCACCCTAATTGATAAAACTGCTCCAACTCGTTCACCTCACTTTCAATTAGAAAATGGCTCGAGAAATATAGTTTTCAAGAGCCATATATTCTAATTTATTATAATCATTTGTTGGAAAAAAGATTATATATTTCAAAATAGTTATGTTTTTACATATAAGTCATAATTTTAAATAATATGTTATTGTCCCCTAACACTTATTTAAATAAATACGTCTCTTTTATCACTCAATGTTGATTTTATAATTTTTAGCCTTCTTTTTCAACTGAAAATGAGAAACAAAAAGATACATTTTACTAGTCGATACTAGCTAAAATTCGATTCAATCTTTAGGTTTCATTATAACACATTTTCATATCTTTAAACTGAGTATTTTTAATTTAATTCATTTAATTTATTCACACTGAAAAATAAAAAAGAACGTACTATAATTCTATCTTTTAAGAATTAGTACGCTCTTCAATTTAATTATTTTAATGAATTAACTACTTCTAGATTCAATATATTTATTAAAGCCTTCTTGTAATTGACGAGTAACAGGACCTACCTTACCGTCACCAACTTGTTCACCATCAATCTTAACAACTGGTGTCACTTCAGCAGATGTACTAGAAACAATGACTTCATCAGCATTTTTTAAGAATTCAACAGTAAATGTTTCTTCTTTAAAAGGAATATCTTCATCTTCAGAAATCCATTTAATAACCTTACGAGTAATACCATTTAAAATGTAATTATTAACAGGATGCGTATAAATGGCACCATCTTTAATCGCATATACATTACTAGAAGCGCCTTCTGTAACAGTTTCCCCTCTATGTTGAATTGCTTCACCAGCATTGTATTTAACCGCATATTCCTTTGCAAGCACATTTCCTAGAAGGTTTAAACTTTTAATATCACAACGTAACCATCTAATATCTTCAACAGTAGCTGCATTAATACCATTTTTTAAATCATCATATGGACGATCATAACTTTTAGCAAATGCCATAATAACCGGCTTTACTTCTGGAGTTGGGAACGAGTGATTTCTTGGTGCTACACCACGCGTAGCTTGAATATAGATACCACCATTTTGAATATTATTTACTTTTAATAATTCTCTAACTACATTTATTAATTCTTCGACAGTATAGCCTAAATCTAATTGAATTTCACTTGCACTTCTAATAAATCGTTCAAAGTGTTCTGTTACTGTAAATAATTTCCCATCATATGCTCTAATGTATTCATAAATCCCATCACCAAATAAATAACCACGGTCTTCATAAGATACTTTAGCTTCATTTTGGTCGATAAATTCGCCGTTAATAAAAACTTTTGTCATAGATTATCCCTCCACACATAGCGAATAAATTGCTTCTAAATAGATACTTGTCGCGTTGAACAATTGCTTTTTAGTAATATACTCATTCTTTTGATGCATTAAATCCTCTGAATCTTCAAACATAGCCCCAAACGCTACACCTTTATCAAGATTTCTAGCATATGTTCCTCCACCTATTGTATATGGTTCAGACATATCACCAGTTTGATTTCTATAAGCTTTAACTAATTTTTGTACAAATGGATCATTTTTGTCTACAAAATGAGGTTGTTGAACTTTTCCTAATTCAAGGTCAAATCCATATGCTTTAATTTCTTTTGTAAATCGTTGTATTGCTTCTTCAAACTCAAATTTTTGAGGATAGCGTAAGTTTATGCCAAAACGTCCACCTTGTTTATTGTCGTAAGAAATTATACCAACATTTGTTGTTACATCACCCATGACGTCTGTATGGAATTTCATACCCATTTTCTCACCAAAGTGTGATTCATGAAGATAACGATTACTAAAGTCTACAAACTCTCTTGCCGTTTGATTTAAATTTAATGTTGATAAGAAATCTAATAAATATAAACCGGCATTAACTCCTAATGAAGGGTCCATACCATGAACAGCTTTACCTTCTAGCGTTAAAATTAACTCACCACTATCAACAACACTCTCACCCTGTAATTTATTTTGGTCTAAGTAGTGTTCAAAATGTTGTACAACGTCTGTCATATTTTCTTTTACAAATACTCTAGCTTGTGCATGATCTGGCACCATATTATAACGTTGTCCAGATTCAAACGATATTAATTCATAATCTGGTTCATCTTGGTCTTCAGAAGTGCTATTTTGGACTAAATCGAAAGTTGTTATACCTTTTTCACCATGAATAGCTGGAAATTCTGCATCTGGTGCAAATCCTAATGTAGGCATTTCTTCAGTTTGGAAATATCTTTCAGTACATCTCCAATCGGATTCTTCATCCGTACCTATAATGATATGAATGCGTTTCTTCCAATCAACTTTCATATCATTTAAAATTTTAACTGCATAATAAGCAGCTATTGTAGGACCTTTATCATCTAACGTACCTCTAGCAATAATTGCATCATCAGTTACAACTGGGTTAAATGGGTCTGAATCCCAACCATCTCCGGCGGGTACAACGTCAACGTGGCATAAAACGCCTAATACATCGTCACCCTTGCCCGCTTCAATTCTGCCTGCAATGTGATCTACATCATGGGTAGAAAAACCATCTCTTTGTGCAATTTCGTACATATAATCGAGTGCTTGTCGTGGTCCAGGACCAACTGGAGTTTCATCAGATGCTTTTGAATCATCTCTGACACTCTCAATTGAAAGTAGACCTTTCAAATCATCGATAATTTGACCTTCATATTCTTGAACTTTTTCTTTCCACATTCGAGATCAACTTCCTTTTCAATAGATATACATTTTATTTTACATAACTATGGAGATAAATTACAGTAAGATGTCAGAATATTTATAGATTTTATAAAAAATATTATTAACTATATTAAATTTATACATTTGACACCCTTATATGGAGTTATATTTAACAAGATTGTACGTTAGCATGTTTAGTAATAATTATAGTTACTTGTTTTCAAATGTATCTTCTTATTAAATAAAAAAGAACCTAATACATTTTTCAATGTTCAGGTTCAAAAACATCTTAGATAAAATCAAGATTAATCTTTATCTTCTAATGCATTATTATTTTTCTTTAAGTCTTCTTCAGTGACAACTCTTAAATTGTTATTAACAGTTGCGCCACCTTCATCATCAAATTTACCTTCTTCTAATGAATCTTCTTTATTAGCATCTAAATTAGTAAATTTTGATTTTTCTTCTTCTAAAAATGATTTTGGATCATTTTTTAAACGATTAGCATAGTCTTGAGGATTATTTTTAACTTCTTGAATTGTTTCATTAGCTTTAGAACTTAATTGACTTGCTAAGCCTCTTGCGCTTTCTTTGTATCCCTCTGGATCTTCTTTATATTTATTATATTGTTCTTTTAATTTATCTCTACTTTCTTTTCGAGATAATACTACTGCTGCAGCTGCAGCGCCAACACCAGCAATTATTCTAAATAAACCTGTAGTTTTAGCCATATTAAACACCTTCTCCTTTGTTAATGCTGTAAAAGTTTTAATTCTTTATCTGAAAGTAACTTATACTCTCCAGATTTGAGATTTTCATCTAACGCCAACTTAGCGATTTTAAGACGTTTTAATTCTAATACCTCATTTTCAATGGCGTGAAACATCCTTTTAACTTGATGATATTTACCTTCATAAATTGTAACCTGTGATGTAGTTTCATTTATTCTAGTTAATTGTGCTGGTTTGACTGGACCGTCAGAAAGGATGATACCTCTCTTAAATGCGTCAATATCAGCTTTAGTAACGGGATTTTGCGATGTCACTTCATATGTCTTAGAAACATGTTTAGAGGGACTCATTAAATCATGACTAAATTGACCATCATTTGTAATGAGTAGTAAACCTTCAGTATCCTTGTCTAGCCTTCCAACTGGAAAGATATTTAGATGTTGGTATTCCGGAATTAAATCAATTACTGTTCGATTTGATTCATCGTGTGTGGCTGAAATATAACCTTTTGGCTTATTTAGCATAATATAAACATTATTAACGAACTCAACTTGCTTTTCATTTACACAAACCATATCTTCTGTGGGGTTAATATAAGATTTAGGTGACTTCTCGACTGAAGTATTAACTGTGACCTTTCCTTTTTTTAAAAGTTGTTTAACTTCAGTACGCGTTCCAACACCCATGTTTGCTAAAAATTTATCTAATCTCATTTTAGGAATCCAACTTTACGACGAATCTTACCAGGTAAATCCCCTAAAAACTCATCAGCTAATCTGTTCTTGATTGTAATTGTTCCATAAATCAGTCCACCAACTATAACCCCTATAATTAGTATTATAAATGCACCAGATTTTCGATCTACAGAAATAAATAAGCTTAGTAAGAAGTAGACTACTTCAACACTTATCATCATGATTAAACTATAAATGAAAATTTTAGCAACTTGAACCAATGTATCAGTAAAGTGGAACTTGGCATAAACTTTTAAAATCATTAAGTTTGCAACATTGGCAACCGTTAATGCGATTGCAGTACTTAAAACAGCTCCTGATGTATGGAATATCATAATTAAAGGAATATTTAAGATTAATTTAACAAATACTGAGCCTAAAATTACAAAAACTGTTAATTTTTGTTTGTTTATTCCTTGTAACATTGAGGCAGTAACACTCAATAAAGAAATTAATATTGCAACAGGCGCATAATAAAATAATATTTTATTACCATCTGGATTGTATTGATAAAATACTGTATATAACGGTGAAGACAATGCCATTATACCTAGACTTGCCGGAACTGTTATATACATCAATACACCAATTGAAGTTTTAATTTGGCGATGCATTTCATTTAAGCGACCCTCTGCAAAAGTTTTGGTAATAAATGGTATTAAACTAACAGCAAATCCAGCAGCTAAAGATGTTGGGATCATAACAATTTTATTTGTTGTAAAGTTTAAAATTGTAAAGAAATAGTCCTTATTCGCATGAAACCCTGCTGCATCTAATGCATTATTATGTGTAAATTGATCCACTAAATTAAATAAAGGAAAATTCAAACTCACAATAACAAATGGAATACTATATGAAATAATTTCCTTATACATTTTTGTGTATGGCACGTCCAAACCGGTATGATCAGAAGCAACCATTTTTTGAATATGAGGTTTACGTCTACGCCAGTAATACCAAAGCGTTAACAAACCAGCAATTGCACCTATAGCAGCTGCAAATGTTGCTATACCATTTGCTTGTAGATAAGAACCATGAAAAACATTTAATACTAAAAAACTACCTATAAGAATAAAAACTATTCTAGCAATTTGTTCTGTTACTTCTGAAACTGCTGTAGGACCCATAGATTCATAACCTTGAAATACTCCACGCCAAGTAGCAAGTAATGGTATAAACATAACTACCATACTAATAACTCGGATAATCCATGTGATATCATCGATTGTCCAACCGCCTTTGCCTTCTTTACGTCCTAACGTTAAAGCAGCAATGTCTGGTGCTAAGAAGAATAATATTAAAAATCCAATTATTCCAGAAATGGACATCACTATAAAACTCGATTTATACAATTTTTGTCCGACTTTATACGCACCTAAGGCATTATATTTAGCTACAAATTTTGAAGCAGCTAACGGTATGCCTGCGGTTGCTACAGCAATTGCAATATTATATGGAACATAAGCATAGTTGAATGGTGCTAACTTTTCTTCCGCATTTGCACCCATAATGGCATAAAAAGGAATTACAAAAAGTACACCTAAAATTTTAGTAATAAGAATACTTAATGTAATAAGAAAGGTACCTCTTACCATTTCCTTATTTTCACTCATATTTAATCTTCCTGCCTTTTTAATAATCAAATTATTTAATTTAAAACCTGTAATTTTTAAGGGCTTGCATTACTATAAAATATATCACAAAATACTAATTGTTTACTAATTACTTTAATAGTTTTACTAAATTTAAGTTTAAACGCATAATAAATCAAGATATATAATTAATTAATGATGAACCAATCTTAAATTATAACTAAATTTATTGAGAATTCAAACGTATTTTAATTTATAATAAGAGAACTATGATTAACAAATGGAGGTTACTCTATGTATCAAACGATTATTATAGGTGGTGGACCTAGTGGGCTTATGGCAGCGGTTGCTGCATCAGAACAAAGTCAAAATGTACTCTTATTAGAGAAGAAAAAAGGTCTGGGTAGAAAACTTAAAATTTCAGGTGGTGGTAGATGTAATGTTACAAATCGTTTACCTTACGCAGAAATAATAAAAAATATCCCTGGTAATGGAAAATTTTTATATAGCCCCTTTTCAGTATTTGATAATGAATCTATAATTAACTTCTTTGAATCCAGAGGCGTCAAATTAAAAGAAGAAGACCATGGGCGTATGTTCCCTGTCACAAATAAATCTCAAGATGTAGTTGATACACTTGTAAATACCATTAAACAAAATAAAGTTGACATAAAAGAGGAAACTATCGTCAATGATATTAACGTAGAAGATAACGGGACTTTTAACGTTATAACTGATAAAGGTATTTTTTTAAGTAAAAGTGTCATTATTGCAACAGGTGGAACTAGTGTCCCTCAAACAGGTTCAACGGGTGATGGCTATAAGTTTGCTAAAAAATTAGGACATAGTATCACTGAACTCTTCCCTACTGAAGTCCCTATAACTTCAGCAGAGTCCTTTATTAAATCTAAAGAACTTAAAGGTTTAAGCCTAAAAGGCGTAGAATTATCTGTACTTAAGAAAAATGGTAAAAAAAGAATAAGTCATAAAATGGATATGATATTCACTCACTTTGGTATAAGTGGTCCTGCAGCGCTAAGATGTAGTCAATTTGTTTATAAAGAACAAAAAAACCAAAAGAAAAAAGAGATTAAAATGCAATTAGATGTGTTTCCAGAATTTAAAAATCATCTACTAGAAGAGAAGATAACATCCATCTTAAGTGAAGAACCTGACAAATATATAAAAAATAGTTTGAGAGGGTTAATAGAAGAAAGGTATCTTCTATTTATGCTAAAACAAGCTCAAATTGATGAAAATACTACTTTTCATCATTTATCAAATCAGCAACTTAAACAATTAGTTGAATGCTTTAAAGCGTTTACTTTTGAAGTTAATGGGACACTACCAATTGATAAAGCGTTTGTAACTGGTGGTGGTGTAAGTTTAAAAGAAATTTTGCCTAAAACAATGATGTCTAAAATTCAACCAGGACTATTTTTATGTGGTGAAGTCTTAGATATTCACGGTTATACTGGAGGATATAATATCACAAGTGCTTTAGTTACCGGCCATGTAGCGGGAAATGAAGCAGCCATATTTCAAATAGAATAAAAAGAACTTCCTTCAAACATATTGGTATTCAAAATGTTTGAAGGAAGTTCTATTAATCTTTAATTTGATTGTCAAAAATAGTGCAATTCAATCTTATTTAGCATTTTTTCTTCGTTTTGATATTAATAGCAAGAATAATCCACTTATTAAGGATAGTTGAGTTAATGGTACGACGTTAGATGTCATATTCACACCTGTATTAGGCAGTTGTGAGCTTCCATTAAACTTAGTTACTTCTAATTTATAATTTACTTTTTCTTTTTTATTTTTAGATTCTTCTTTTTGTATTTCATTCACTTTTTCAGTACTTTGTACAATATTAAATTTAATATTATTAAGTTTAACCTCTTTTTCTTCAACAATTTGCTTTAATAGAGTATCATGTATAGCTTTAGCTATAGTATTTGTTTCTGAAATTAACTTACTATATTTATCATCAATATTATTTACTTCACTATTACTTTTTGCTTTTTTGATTGCTGCGTAAGCTTTATTTATAATTTGATCAATCTTATGTTTCGCAGTCGATTTTTCTTCATCAGTTGCAAATTGATTTGAATCAATTTTTGCTTTTTGTTTTGTTGCAATATCCATAAGATGTTTGATCGCTTTTTCTTTCGCAATTTTAACTGCTTCATCGACTTTCGCTTTCGCTGCTGCTTTTTCTTCTTCTGTCGCATTTGGCGTTTGATCGATTTCTGCTTTTTTAGTTCTAGCTGCATTATCAATCGCTGTTTTCGCTTCATCTTTTTTAACAACCGTCGGTTGGACGTGATTGATTGCTTCTACGCCATTTGTTTTTGCGTTATCTACATCACCGTTATTTCTCGCTTGGTCTATTGCTTTCTTCGCTTCTGTTACTGCTTCATCGACCTTAGCTTTTGCCGCTACTTTTTCTTCTTCTGTCGCATTTGGTGTTTGATTGATTTCCGCTTTCTTCGCTTGTGCTGCATTATCAATCGCTGTTTTTGCTTCGTCTTTCTTAACAATCGTTGGTTGGACGTGATTGATTGCTTCTATTCCATTTGTTTTTGCGTTATCTACGCTAGCGTTATTTGTCGCTTGGTCTATTGACGCTTTCGCATTATTTGCTGCTTCATCAACTTTCGCTTTCGCTGCTGCTTTTTCTTCTTCTGCGCATTTGGTGTTTGATTGATTTCCGCTTTCTTCGCTTGTGCTGCATTATCAATCGCTGTTTTTGCTTCGTCTTTTTTAACAACCGTTGGTTGGACGTGATTAATTGCTTCTACGCCATTTGATTTTGCAGTATCTACATCATTGTTATTTCTCGCTTGGTCTATTGACGCTTTCGCATTATTTGCTGCTTCATCAACTTTCGCTTTCGCTGCTGTTTTTTCTTCTTCTGTTGCATTTGGTGTTTGATCAATTTCCGCTTTCTTCGCTTGTGCTACATTATCAATCGCTGTTTTTGCTTCATCTTTTTTAACAACCGTCGGTTGGACGTGATTGATTGCTTCTACGCCATTTGTTTTTGCGTTATCTACATCATTGTTATTTCTCGCTTGGTCTATTGACGCTTTCGCATTATTTGCTGCTTCATCAACTTTCGCTTTTGCCATTGCTTTCTCCTCATCTGTCGCATTTGGTGTTTGATCAATTTCCGCTTTCTTCGCTTCAGTGGCCTTGTCTATCGCTGCTTTCGCTTCGTCTTTCTTAATAACCGTTGGTTGCACTTGATTGATTGCTTCTACGCCATTTGTTTTTGCGTTATCTACACCGGTGTTATTTGTTGCTTGGTCTATTGCTTTCTTCGCTGTTGTTACTGCATCATCCACTTTAGCTTTTGCCGCTACTTTTTCTTCTTCTGTCGCATTCGGCGTATTATTAATAGCTTCTTTTTTTGCAGTTGCAGCATCGTCAATTGCTTTTCTTGCTGCTGCTTTCTTAACCGTATCAGGAAGAAGTCCAGAAATTATTGTAGTGTTGTTGGTTGTTGCTTCATCTACTGAGTTATTTGTAGTTGCAGCATCAATTGCAGCCTTTGCTTGTTTAGCCGCTTCATCAATTTTGGCTAAAGCTACATCTTTCTCTTCTTGAGTAGCCTCATTATTATTATTTACTAATGCCTTTTGATTTAAGACCGCTATATCAATCGATTGTTTAGCATCTGATTTTTTTACTATTTCTGGTTGAATATTGCTAATTGCACTAATACCATGCGCTTGAAATTCATCAACACCATCATTAGTGGTAGATTGGTCTATGAGTCTGTCAGCTTTTCTAACTTCATCTGTTACCCTTTGAATTGCTGCATCTTTTTCTTCTTGTGTAGCATCACTCAATTGATTAATTAAAGCTTTTTTCGCTTCAGCTGCTTGTTCTATAGCCTTTTTACCATTTGCTTTTTTTGTAACAACCGCATCAATAGTATTAATAATATCTATACCATTAGTTTGCGCTTGATCTACATCATTGTTTGATGTAGCTTGATCAATTAAAGCTTTTGCTTTATTTGCTTCTTCAGTAGCTTTATTCATTGCTACCTCTTTTTCTTCTTGTGTCGCATCATAATGACCGTCAATGTATACTTTACGTTGGGTTAAAGCCGCTTCAATTGCTTGTTTAGCTTCAGCTTTTTTAGTAGCGGTTACATTAATTGAATTGATTTGAGAGATACTGCTTTCTTTTAGTGGAGCGATATCATTACTAATAGTTAATTTATCAATTTCAGCTTTATTCTCGTTATATTTATTTTGTAATTTGGTTAAAGCAGCTTGTTTTTCTTCAGTTGTAGCTTCAGTATTACTATTGATAACACTTTCTCTAGCTTTAGCTGCTTTATCTATATCAAATTTAGCTTTTGCTTTCTCTAAGTTTAATAATAAGTTATTGATTTCTGCTTGGTTCTTTCTATCGGTTAATGGTGTAGCATCTGTTTCATTTTTTACAGCCTTTGCACTTGTGAGTGCTGTTTGTAGATTGTTCCATGCTTCTGTAGAATAATTACTTTGATTAACCTGACCAAGTTCAGTTTCAATTTCACTTATTTTACTATTAATGGCATCTTTATACATATTGACAGTTACAGATTGCGTTGGAGCTATTGTACTACCTTGTCTTTGATCACTCTCAGTAATAATAAATTCATTATTACCACCATATCTTAAGTAGTTGTTGTCACCAGGTGTTTGCACAGAAAAGTCTCTTGAACCATTTTTACGGTTCATGTTAATACCTTCAGTTTGATAAATTAGATTCGCATTAAAATCCTTTTTAATTGGAACTGTAGTAGGTATTGATACAGTATAAGAAATATTTCGAGTAGTACCAGTATCTATTGGATTAATATTAAGCGTAAGTTCTCTAGTACCTTCATTAAATGTACCAGTTGCATTCTCAGCTGAGACAAAAGTCACCCCTTCAGGTAATACAACTTTATATTGTGTTTTGTTAGAACTAGAGTGACCTTTGTTCTCAATAGAAACATTTAATTTAGCATTTACAACAGGTGAACTATCAGATGTAGAGTTAGCTTGGTATTCAGTTTGAACTGCACTCACTGTTAAATAAGCACCAGTATTAACAGAAACATCCGCAACTACACCACCACCAAAGTTATTAGGACCTTTAAGTAAACGATGTCCATTATAAGTGTCATGACTGACATTCACTAAAGACTCAAATTGTAATCTGATTCTTGAAATGTTTTCAGGTACATTAAAAACACCTTTAAAAATACCGAAAGCTTGGTTACTTGTTTTAGGCGTACCTTTATACAATAATGTTGATGGATTATTAGCATCATATATATACATGCGTGCACTATTAAACCCAGAAATATTACCTATTGAGGAACCTAAGTAATGAAATTGTAATTCAGAACCAGGTGTAACATCGATATCTTGATATATCGGTCCTACACTATTATCTGGTCTTCCGTAAGATAAATTATCGCTATACTTAGATAATACAGCACCAATTTTATTATTAGTCTTATCGAATGTGATATAAGTGTATGATGGTAAGACTTTTGGTCCCCATACTAATGGTATTTGTGTTTGTTGGCTATTGACTACTTTCCATCCAGGAATCTTACTTGCTTCATCCATTGCAGATTCTGTATTTGCTGTTGGAATTTCAGCTCCGTTAGATGTATCAGTAAAGTTACCGTTAACGACTTGACCTGAGTTTGTTTCATTAATAGCCATTGGGTCTTGTTGTGTTTGAGTATTTGAAGTTACATCATTAGCATCACGTTTCGCTCGTTTGTGAACTGTTGTCGCTTTACTATCCTTATTGGATTTATTATTCTCTAGAATTGGTTGATTTGTATCAACATTATTATCTTTATCTTTGTCAGATATTTCAGTGCTATTTATATTTTCTGCGCTATTTGTAGTTTGAGTTTTATTTGGAACTTCAGTAGTCTCACTAACAGCCTCTCTATTTAAAGTAGTATTATCATCTGTCTTAGATTCACTTTTAGATGAATCTTTAATAGCATCTGGTTGATGTTGATTTAAGTTTTCCGTATTTTTTGATTCAGTAATTTTTGGTTGAGCTAATTGACTATGCTCATCTAATCCAGCTGCATGTCCTGTGTGAGTGATAAATGCTAGAGTAGCAATCACTGTTGAGAACGTCCCAACTGTAAATTTACGTATACTGAATTTTTGTTTTTTAAATAGATTCATTAAATATCCTCCTTGTAGTCTAATCTTGATGTCTTTGATTTAATGAATTAGTCAAAATATAGTCTGTACACTATTTGACCACTTACGAAATTATTCTATCACTATTGATTATTGTACGCTAGTGTATATTTAATTATTCTTTTAAAAATATTATAAAATATGATCACAAAAAAAGAGACTGACATATTAGTCAGTGATATGCTCCCTTCAAAGTAGACATTGAAAAAATGAAAAACTTTGAAGGGAGCTTTTTTATGCCAAGCCATCCTAAAGTAGATGTAGACTTACTACTATATATGTTTCAAGAATATGAAAAAGGTGTTTCATTCCAGTATTTAATCGATACATTAAAAATAGATATTAATATCAATACTTTATATCCAAAATACAAGTATTATAAAACTCATGGGATTGAAACACTACTTCCAAAAGCTCAGTACAATTATTATCCCAAGGATTTGAAATTAAAAATTGTAAATGAATGTTTTAATTCAAATCAATCCGCTCAAGATCTCGCCATAAAACACAATATTCGTAGTTCGACACAAGTTAAAAGTTGGATAAAAATAGATACTGAAGGAAAAGAGATTAAAAAACAATCTCCTAAATCTGAGGTGTATATCATGAAAGCAAGACAAACCACATTCGAAGAACGTGTCGCAATTGTTGAATATTACTTAAATCACAAACAATCTTATAGAGAAGTTGCAGAACACTTTAATATCACATACGGCCAAATTTATCAGTGGGTCCAAAAATATCAAGCTAATGGAAGTGATGGATTAGTAGATGGCCGTGGCAAAGGCAAACCGCAATCTATATTGACATCAGAAGAGCAAAAAGAAGCAGAAATCAGAGTATTAAAAGAACGTAATCGATTACTAGAAATGGAAAATAATGTTTTAAAAAAGTACAACTAATTAGAAAGGGAGATGATTCGTAAAGACAACAAATCACGTCGTACAAAACAAGCGAAACGTTAAAGAATCAATATCCGATTCGACAATTATGTCATGTATTAGGTATTTCTAGGTCAAGTTATTATAAGTGGTGCCATCGTAAACCTACTAAACGAGAAATGGACAATGAACAACTTAAACAAAACATTGAAACCATTTATCATAAATATAAGGGCATATATGGATATCGCCGTGTTTATATCTATATTAGAAAATATTTAAATAAAAAAGTAAATTACAAACGTGTTTACCGTTTGATGAAAACACTCAAATTAGCTGCAGTAATACGATTTAAGCGCAAACCTTACCGTCGTTCAACACCACAAATTACAGCAGTCAATATACTCAATCGCCAATTTGAAGTTGCATCACCGAATACAACTTGGTTAACAGATGTCACAGAATTTAAAATCAAAGATGGTCGTAAAATTTATCTAAGTGCTATTTATGATCTAGGGACTAAGCGAATTGTTAGCTATGAACTAGACTTATCTAATAATAATATGTTAGTTTTCAGCACATTGGAGAAAGCAGTCCAACAAGTTCAAAATACCAAAGGTATGTTGTTTCATAGTGACTGTGGTTTTCAGTATACTTCCAAGTTATTTAAATATAAGTTAGAACAAAACGGTATGTTTCATAGTATGTCTCGTGTTAGTAGATGTATAGATAATGGTCCTATGGTATGGGTTTGGGGGACGATTAAAAGTGAGATTTTCAAAGGCAACAAACGATTTATTTTTAATAATGTTGAAGAGGCAAAGCAACAAATAGAAAAATACATTCATTTCTTTAATACAGAAAGAATTACATTAAAAAATGGCCGATTTTGTCTAAAAACAAAATCAACCATTCATTTTAATTATTTAATTGTCTACTTGACTGGGTGCAGTTCACAGCCTCTTAATGTTAATTAGATGCTATCAATAACTGTACCTTCAGTACCCCACTCATTCATGCCACCTTCAACATTAATAGCATGTACACCTTGATCTTCTAAATATTTTACAACTTTTGCACTACGCATTCCTGCGGCACAAATAATATAATATGTTTCACTTTTATTAAAATGATTTAAGTTGTCAGGAATTTGATCCATAGGAATTGTTTTAGCTCCAGGAATGACTCCCATTGCAGTTTCTTCATCTGTACGAACGTCCACAATATTCACTGGATTAGATTCTAATACTTTTTCTTTTAATTGATCTACTGTAATAGATTCCATTATTAAAACTCCTTATATTATTATTTTGCAACGATGTTAACAAGTTTTTGAGGGACTGCAATTACTTTTTTAATGTCTTTACCCTCAATCGATAGTTTAACATTTTCATCTTGTAATGCTAATGTTTCCATTTCATCTTTAGAAGTATCTTTAGGAATATTTAATTTTGCTCTTACTTTGCCGTTCACTTGTACTACAATTTCAACCTCTGAATCTACAAGTAATGATTCATCATATGTTGGCCATGGTTGATAAGTAATAGTGTCTTCATTACCTAAACGGTTCCATAATTCCTCACCAATATGTGGCGCAATTGGAGCCAGCATTTTTACAAAGCCTTCAGCATATGGTTGATAAATCGTTTCTGCTTTATAGCAATCATTAATAAATACCATTAATTGACTTATCGCAGTATTAAAGTTTAATGTGTTGAAGTCTTCTGTAACTTTTTTAACAGTTTGATTATAAACTTTATCTAATCCATTATCCTTATTTTCAACTATTTTATTTGATAATGAACCGTCTTCATTGATGAATAGTCTCCAAACACGGTCTAAGAAACGTCTTGAACCATCAAGACCATTTTCACTCCAGGCAATAGCTGCATCTAATGGTCCCATAAACATTTCATAT
Source organism: Staphylococcus sp. MB377 (assembly GCF_001922505.1). NCBI lineage: Bacteria > Bacillati > Bacillota > Bacilli > Caryophanales > Staphylococcaceae > Staphylococcus > Staphylococcus sp. MB377. The sequence continues at coordinate 17,958 of NZ_MAON01000007.1, forward strand.
AATCGCAATGTATCAGCACCGTGTGAATCTACAATATCATCTGGATTAACTACGTTGCCTTTAGACTTACTCATTTTCTCGTTACCTTCACCAAGTATCATACCTTGATTAAATAATTTTTGGAACGGCTCTTTAGTAGGTACTACTCCTAAATCGTAAAGAACTTTGTGCCAGAATCTAGCATACAGTAAGTGAAGTACAGCATGTTCTACCCCACCAATGTATAAATCTACTGGTAACCAGTGTTTTAATTTTTCTGGGTCAGCTAACATATTACTATTATGAGGATCGATATATCTTAAGTAATACCAGCAACTTCCTGCCCATTGTGGCATAGTATTAGTTTCACGACGACCCTTCATGCCTGTCTTTTCATCAACAACATTCACAAACTCATCGATATTAGCTAATGGAGATTCACCTGTACCAGAAGGTTTAATCTCATCAGTTTCTGGTAGTAAAAGTGGTAACTCTTCTTCTGGAACTGTAGTCATAGTACCATCTTCCCAATGAATAACTGGTATTGGTTCACCCCAATAACGTTGTCTGCTGAATAGCCAATCTCTTAATTTATAATTTACTTTTTTCTCTCCAGCACCATTCGTTTCTAGTAATGCAATTGCTTTAGCAATAGCCGCTTCATTATCTAAACCATTAAGTTCTCCTGAGTTAACATGTTGACCTTTACCAGTATATGCCTCTTTTTGCACATTGCCGCCTTCAATGACTTCGATAATAGGTAAATCAAATTTAGTTGCAAACTCGTGATCACGTTCATCATGCGCGGGCACAGCCATGACTGCGCCTGTACCATAGCTAGAAAGTACATAATCCGCAATCCAAATTGGTAATTGCTCACCTGATAGTGGATTTATAGCATAAGCACCTGTGAAGACACCTGATTTATCTTTGGCTAAATCTGTTCGTTCAAGGTCAGATTTTTTAGATGCGTCTTCTTGATATTTTTTTACTTCTTCTAATTTATCTTCAGAAGTAATAACATTTACGAGATCATGTTCCGGACTTAATACTAAGAAAGTTGTACCGTAAATTGTATCTGGTCTCGTTGTAAACACATCAATACTAGCATCTTCATTTTCAATTTTAAAAGAAACACGCGCACCTTCTGAACGTCCAATCCAATTACGTTGCATGTCTTTAATAGATTCTGGCCAGTCAAGTTCATCTAAATCTTCTAATAATCGGTCAGCATATTCTGTAATTTTTAATACCCATTGCTTCATAGGTCGTCTATATACTGGATGTCCTCCACGTTCAGAAACTCCATCAACAACTTCTTCATTAGATAGAACAGTTCCTAACGCTGGACACCAGTTGACAGCAACTTCATCTACATAGGCTAAACCTTTATTATACAGTTGGATAAAAATCCATTGTGTCCATTTGTAATATTCAGGGTCAGTAGTATTTACCTCTCTATCCCAATCATAACTGAAACCTAATTCTTGTATTTGACGTTTAAAAGTTTGAATATTTTGCTTTGTAAATCCCCTAGGATCATTACCAGTATCTAATGCATATTGTTCAGCAGGTAATCCAAAAGCATCCCATCCCATTGGATGAAGTACATTATAACCTTGCATACGTTTATATCTAGACACAATATCAGTAGCTGTGTAACCTTCTGGATGCCCTACGTGTAAACCTGCTCCAGATGGATAAGGGAACATATCTAATGCATAAAATTTCTTTTGTCCTAGATTATCACTCGTTTTAAACGTTTTGTTGTCTGCCCAATAATTTTGCCATCTTTTCTCAATTTCCTTGTGATTATATCCCAAATCTTTTTCCTCCTATAAATAAAAAAACACCTCAAACTATTATTTATTAAAGGGACGACTTTTAGCCGCGGTACCACCCTAATTCACAAAAATTGTGCACTTTATAATAGTAAGAGATGTTTATAATTTAATCGAATAACGGTAAGTTCACTTAATTCTTAACACTAGTTCTCACCACCACTAGCTCTCTGATGAAAAGTACTTAAGTTACTACTCCAATACATTTTAATATTATGAGATTCAAGCACTAATTGCAAGTGGTAGTTACTATTTTGTTTAAACTCATGTATAAATAAAACTTCTATCTTGATTGTCGCGATTGTTTTCCTTTTGGCAGCCCTTTATCAAAGATTGAAAGGAAAATAATCCCTACAATTAATAAGAACATGATGCCAATGAACATCGCACTCATATTAAAGGTATCAACTAATACCCCACCTATTAATGGCCCAAATGCTTTACCAACAGTTGAAGCTGAATTTACGACACCTTGATATTGACCTTGTTTTCCTTCTGGTGCTAAATAATTAGCTATAGTTGGTACTGCTGGCCAAACAAACATTTCACCAAAAGTTAATATAATCATTCCTATTAAAAATACAGTAAATTGTTCGGCAAAACTAGTTACAAAGAATGAAAGCATAAAAATTAAAATACCAACTAACATTTGATATTTTAAATTACCTTTTAATAAAATAATTGCTGGTCTTATTAACGGTTGAGCAACTAAAATCATAATACCATTCACTGTCCATAATATACTGTATTGCGACATAGAAATATTTAATTCTTGAGTGAATGATGCAATTGTAGTTTCCCATTGAATGTAAGCAATCCAACAAATAGCAAACATTACACACAGTAGTAAGAGTGCAATGAAACGTTTTTTATTCTCTTTGCTATGGATATCTAGACTATCAGGTGTTCTGATTTTAGCATGATATTCAAGATTAAATTGAGTTATCGCTATAATTCCAAACAAGACGTACATAATCAAGTTTGCTAAGAAAATATAATTAAAGCTTAATTCCGCAACGAAACCACCCATAGCTGCACCGGTTGCTACACCAATATTTTGAGCTAAGTATATTGCATTGAAAGTCGTTCTCCCCCCGTTAGGCCAAACTGCACCAGCCATTGCATATATCGCGGGAACTATCATTCCGCCACCAAAACCTAACAATACTAACCAAACAGCATACCATGGCCATCCATGGAAGAAGTTTAAAAGCGTAGTACTGATTAAACATGTAACGGTACCGATCATAATTGTTCGATAACCACCTAATTTATCAAATAATGAACCTCCTAGTAAATTTCCGACTACCATTCCGAATGAATTAACCATTAGAACAATCGCAGCAATAGTCAGGCTCTTACCAAGCTCTTCTTTCATATAAATTGTGTTTAAAGGCCATAAAAAGCTAGAGCCAGTTATATTTAGCGCCATGCCTATAACTAGCCACCATACTGATCTAGGTATATTCATATTTTTAGTCCCCTCTTTATATTTTTGTTGAACTACATTAAACACTATAACATTAAAGTATGTTAAAATCTTTACTTAGAACTAAGTTAGATAGAAAGGAAAATGTGTTATGGGTAACTATTTCCCGTATGCCTTTGAAAATAAACGATATCATACATGGAATTACCATTTAAAAAATAAATTTGGTCAAAAGATTTTCAAAGTAGCACTTGATGGTGGATTTGACTGTCCTAACCGAGATGGCACAGTTGCACATGGTGGATGCACATTCTGTTCAGCCGCAGGTAGCGGTGACTTTGCTGGTAACAGAGCTGATCCAATTGAAGTTCAATTTCAACAAATTAAAGATAGGATGCATGAAAAATGGAGTGAAGGTAAATATATTGCCTATTTCCAAGCTTTCACGAATACGCATGCACCAGTAGAAGTATTAAAAGAAAAGTATGAGCCTGTCTTAAAAGAAGAAGGTGTTGTAGGTTTATCTATAGCAACCAGACCAGATTGTTTACCTGATGATGTAGTAGAATACTTAGCCGAGTTAAATGAACGTACTTATTTATGGGTAGAATTAGGTTTACAAACTGTACATCAAGAAACTTCAGACTTAATTAACCGTGCTCATGATATGCAAACTTATTATGAAGGCGTTGCTAAATTAAGAAAACAAAACATTAATGTGTGTACTCATATTATTAATGGCTTACCTGGTGAAGACTATCAAATGATGATGGAAACTGCACGTGAAGTAGCTCAAATGGATGTTCAAGGCATTAAAATTCATTTACTTCATTTATTAAAAGGGACACCAATGGTTAAACAATATGAAAAAGGAATGCTTGAGTTTATGTCTCAAGAAGACTATACCAATCTAGTATGCGATCAATTAGAAATTTTACCACCTGAAATGATTATTCATCGAATTACTGGAGATGGTCCAATTGATTTAATGATTGGTCCTATGTGGAGTGTTAATAAATGGGAAGTTTTAAATGAAATTGATGATGAATTAGCACGACGCAACTCCTATCAGGGTAAACATTATACATCTGAGGTAAAGGTTAACTCATGAAATTAGAACGTATTCTCCCCTTTTCAAAAACGTTAATAAAAGATCATATTAAACAAGATAGTATTGTCATTGATGCTACTTGTGGGAATGGTAATGACACGTTGTTTCTTGCACAACAGGTTCCAAATGGTCATGTTTTTGGTTTAGATATACAAGACTCAGCAATTCAGTTAACTTTCGAAAAAGTGAAAGAATATCATAATGTAACATTAATTCGTGATGGTCATGAAAACATTAAGAACCACATTGACATTAAATTTAAAGGTCAAATAGATGCAGCGATATTTAACCTTGGCTACTTACCTAAGGGTGATAAATCAATTGTTACAAGACCTGAAACTACAATAAAAGCAATTAATAACATTTTTGATTATTTAAGTGTTGAAGGTATTATTGTGTTAGTTATATACCATGGGCATGCTGAAGGACAAATTGAACGAGATGCTTTATTAGATTTCTTAGAACATTTTGATCAAGAGAAAGCTCATATTCTTAAATATCAATTTATGAACCAAGTGAATCATGCGCCATTTATATGTGCGATTGAGAAACGCTAAACCTAACATCATACATCATCTCTGACATAATTTTAAATAATATATAAAATCCACTCCATAGTTTAATTATGGAGTGGATTGTTTTGTCGAAAAATCTCTCTAAATTATATTCAAAACAATCTAAACTAAAACATCAAATCGATTAAATACGCATTAATGAGTTTAGACTATTTTCAAGTATTTCATATCGTTTCTTAATAGTAGAAGTAATAAAATTTAGTAGTTCATCTTTAAGTTCTTGCTTTTCTTTATTAAAATGAATAATTACAGTTCGTTCATCATCTAATGGTCTCTCTTTAAATATCCATTCAGATTGAACAAGTTTGTTATATGTACGTGTACGTTTATACGATTTAATATTAACGTAACTATCCATTTCTTTTAACGTCATGGACCCTTTGTCCCATAAAGTTAGTAAAATGAGAACCTCTTCTTTGGTCAAATCATAAGTTTCATAAATTACTTTAAAAATCGAATTGATTTCTTTACACACTTCTTCAAGCTGCAAAATCATAGAAACATTCTCGTCTGCTTGATTATTCATGTTGCTCCCTCCCTAAATAATTGTACACATACCGATTAAATAATTATAGAATTAACTATCATTATATATTTACCCAATTATTCTCGTTGTAATTAAACAATTTATAATAACTCCAAAAAATTAACTTACATTAAAGCATATGTTAAATTACTTTAAATTTTTATTGGTAATTCAACTAAATATAATTAAAATTAAAAACATATAATATTTAAATTATATTATATTTTTACTTTAATTTAAAAGATGTTAACTTCTAAATATTGAATTATCTTTGTGCATTAATCAATTGCATTTCATATAATTGTTTATCAAAAAGGAGCCAGAACAGAATTCTCATCGAATTCTTAGTCCCAGCTCCTCAAGGATAACTAGAAATGAAGAAATATTATAAATCGTTTCTCAATTTGATCAATTACGACGAATTTGCATTGTAGTCATGAAATATTACTTCATCACACACTCTGATTTTTAAACTTCTTCGATTTCTTCTTCATTTACTATAAAACCCATTGTATTCACACTATTATTTAAAAACGTCAACACGTAACGCATCACTTGATCACGTTCAGGTTCATTATGAATTTCATGATAGAGGCCTTCCCATACTTTAAAATAAAATTCATTAGTGTTTAAATTATTTTTAAGTTCATTGAATGAGCGTAATTCCAATAATTTATCTTCCGTTCCATACATTAGTAACGTTGGCATAGATTGTATATCTTTGAAATGTTGAATTGTATCTTTCATTGTTTCCAACACAATGTTATACCACTTGTAGGTTACTTTTCTTAACATTAATCCATCTTGTTTTGTTTCTTCAATAACTTCATCATTTCGCGTTAAATCTTTAGTTTCAATACCTAATTTGAATCGTGCGTCCTTAGAACCTTTACCTACATTTGAAATTAACATATTTTTACGTGTCTTATTATTTCTTTTAAATTCTAACAATGGAGAAAGGAGTAACATACCCTCGATAGGTAATTCTGTTTTTTCAAGTACATTTAATAATATTAATCCACCTAGTCCAACACCCATGACAAAAGTAGGAATCTTGTATTCATTAGCAATTCTAACCCATTCTATTAGTGTTTCATGATAGATATCAAAATGCTCAATTTGTCCCTTGTTTGCTCTAGAAGTTTGACCTTGACCAGGTAAATCACCCATTATAACGTGATAGCCATTACGTCTTAACATTGTAATGACGTATGCATATCTGCCAGTGTGTTCTAAAATGTTATGCACTATAACTACGACACCTTTAGCATCGTGTTCAGTTTCCCATTTCCACATATGTATAATTCCTCTCTAACTTATATTTCAATAAATGTATTATATCAGATTATTGGTTTGGACTGGTGTAAATCTTAAAGACAAAGTGATTACAAATTTTAGTTCGATATTGTAATTATACCTTTTTTATAGTATTCAGATAATTGAAAACGCTTTCTACAATCACTTATTCATGCTAAACTATTATTAAATTATAAGTTTTATGTAATATGGAGGAATGGGATATGTCACTTTTTAAGAATTTTTTTATTGCATTATCAAATAGCACTTATTTAAATGAAACAGCAAAAAAAGTAGGTCCTAAAATGGGTGCAAATAAAGTTGTGGCTGGTAATACTATCGAGCAATTAATTGACACAATTGAGAGACTCAACGATAAAAATATAGCAGTTACAGTTGATAATCTTGGCGAGTTTGTAGGAACGGTTGAAGAAGCTACTCAAGCTAAGAATGAAATTTTAGAAGTTATGCAAGCTATTAAAGATTATAATGTCGATGCTCATATGTCTGTAAAATTAAGTTCTCTTGGTGGTGAATTTGATACTGAGCTAGCTTATAATAATTTAAGAGAGATTCTACTTAAAGCCAACGAATTTGATAATATGCATATTAATATCGACACTGAAAAATATGACAGTTTACAGCAAATTGTTGAAGTGTTAGATAGACTTAAAGGGGAATTCAGAAACGTTGGAACAGTAATACAAGCTTACCTTTATGATGCAATTGACTTAATTGAAAAATATCCTAATTTGCGCTTAAGATTAGTTAAAGGTGCATATAAAGAAGATGAACAAATTGCATATCAAACTAAAGAAGAGATTGATGCAAATTACATAAAAATCATTGAGAAACGTCTTTTAAATGCGAAAAACTATACATCAATCGCTACACACGACGATCAAATAATTAACCACGTTAAACAATTTGTTAAATCACATAATATTGATAGAGATCAATTTGAATTCCAAATGTTATACGGATTCCGTAGTGAATTAGCTGAGGATATTTCTCGACAAGGATACCATTTCACAATTTATGTTCCTTATGGCAATGATTGGTTCGGTTACTTCATGCGTAGATTAGCTGAACGCCCCCAAAACCTTGCTCTTGCATATCAAGAATTTGTTTCAACTAAAACATTGAAGAAAATTGGTCTTTTCACTAGCCTAGGCCTTGGAGTTGCATTTATTATTTCTGGTTTTACAAGATTATTAAAAAGATAAAAAAATAAATCCTCGACACTGCTATTGCTTTGTCGAGGATTTATTTTTTTAATTAAAATTGTTTTAATAAATTTGCCATTTCAATAGCACTTACTGCTGCTTCAGCACCTTTATTACCCGCTTTAGTTCCAGCTCTTTCAACCGCTTGTTCAATACTTTCAGTGGTTAATACGCCAAATATAACTGGAATATCGCTTACATCATTCGCCTTTGATACTCCTTTAGCAACTTCATTACATACATAATCATAATGAGATGTTGCACCTCTAATTACACAACCTAAAGTGATGACTGCGTCATATTCACCCTTCTGAGCTAGTTTTTTAGAAACTAAAGGAATTTCAAATGCACCAGGTACATAAGCAACATCTATATTACTATCTTCCACACCGTGACGAACAAGTGTATCTTTTGCACCATCTAATAAACGGTTCGTTATAAAATCATTAAATCGACTTACAACAATAGCTACTTTTAGATCTATTCCTACCAATTTACCTTCAAAATTCATCTTTATTCCTCCTAAATTAAATGTCCCATTTTTATTTTTTTAGTATTCATATAATCATGATTATGTTCTGTTTCAGCTACAATAATTGGTGTGCGGTCCGCAACTTTAATACCATACTCAGATAATCCCTCAAATTTTTTAGGATTATTACTTAACAAATTCACTTGTTGTACATTGAAATAATTTAAAATTTGAGCTGCTATATGATAATCCCTCAAATCTTCGTCAAAACCTAAAGCTAGGTTGGCAGTTACTGTATCATGACCTTGTTCAATTAATTCGTATGCTCTTAATTTATTGATTAACCCTATGCCTCTTCCTTCTTGAGGCAAATAAATAATCATGCCACCATGCTCATTAATATATTTCATCGCTGATTCTAGTTGTGCACCACAATCACATCTTTGACTATGGAAAATATCACCTGTTAAACATGCAGAATGAATACGCACATTTTCTGTGGCACGTGGTTCTCCTTTAGCAAGTACAACAATTTCTTCTTTAGTTAATGGTGATTCGAATCCATACATTTCAAAAGTTCCATGATCTGTCGGCATATTAACTTTTGCTTTTAACTCAACACTAGTGTCTTTGTCTTTTTGATAATTAACTAAACTTTCAATAGTAATCATTTTAAGACCATGTTGATGTTTAAACGCTTCTAGTTGTTCACCTTTAGCCATTGTCCCATCTTCATTCATGATCTCACATATAACACCTGCTGGAACTGCTTTCGTTAGTTTCGCTAAATCTACAGCTGCTTCTGTATGACCAGTACGTTCCAACACACCGTTTTCTTTAGCTATTAGTGGAAAAAGATGTCCAGGTTTATGGAAATCTTCAGGCCCAGATTCTGGATTAATTAAAGCACGTGCCGTTGCCATTCTATCAAATGCACTTATACCGGTTGATGTTGTAACGTGATCGATACTTACTGTGAAATTAGTTCCAAAACCATCCGTATTATGTTCTACCATAGGCATTAGTTTAAGTTTGAGTGCCAAGTCTTTACTAATTGGTGCACAAATTAGCCCTCTACCTTCTTTAGCCATAAAATTAATAGTATTATCATTCATCCATTGCGTTATAGCTACAAGATCTCCTTCATTTTCACGATCCTCGTCATCCACAACAATAATACTTTCACCACGTTTTAAAGCATTTAATGCATCCATAATATCGTCAAATTCCATCTATAATTACGCCTCCTAAAAGCCAAATGCTCTTAACTTATCTAATGTAAGCTTTGACTCATTTCTACTTATCATTCGTTCAACATATTTAAAAAGAACATCCGTTTCTAAATGAACTTGGTCGCCATTTTGTTTAGAAGATAAAATCGTTGAACGTCTTGTTTCAGGTATTAAATGAATATCAAAACTATCATGTCGTAAATCGAAAATTGTTAAACTCACACCATCCACAGTGATTGAACCCTGTTTGACCATTTGATTAATGATATTTGTAGATGCTTTAATCGAAACTATCCTTGAATTAGGAGTTTCCTTAACTTGTGTTATAACACCTTTGTCATCAACATGACCTAAAACAAAATGACCTCCAAAACGTCCATTTCCTGACATTGCTCTTTCTAAGTTGACTTCATCATTTTTATTGATTTGAGATAGATATGTTTTATCTTCAGTACCTTTTATAACTTGAACAGAAAAATAATTACTTGTGAAGTCAATCACTGTTAAGCAAGCTCCATTCACACTAATAGAGTCACCGATGTTCATGTCTTCTGTGATAGTTTGACAAGCTATATCCAATGTTCTAACCGATTGATGAGTACGAATATTTTTGACAGTACCTATTTCTTCAACAATACCTGTAAACATAAGTTGTCACTTCTTTCGCAAAATCATTTTTAAATTTTGATTAATTAACTCAGTAGAAGAAATTTCAAATTGAGTGGTTTCATTTAAATCAATAATATCCGCAGTTTGAAAGAATTGATTTTTTCCAGAACCACCTATTATTTTCGGGGCGTAATAAATAATAAGTTGATTAATAAAATCAGTTTGGAGAAATTTGGAAGTTATACGAGGACCAGCTTCAATTAATAATGAACCAATACCACGCTTATAAATATCTTTAAGAATATCTTTTAAATCGCATTTATCTATACAGATAACCTTTATGTTTCGATTTGGACTTTCAAGCGTTTGATTTTCAGTGTAAATCCACACTTCACTCGACGAATCTTGAAAAAGTTGTTTCGTAAAGTCAACATTGCCACTTTTAGACAGCACTATTCGGATTGGATTTTTACCATTTGGAATACGAGTCGTGTAAAGTGGGTTATCAGCATTAATTGTGCCATTTCCTGTCAACACAGCATCATGCGTATGTCTTAAATGGTAGACATCTTGTTTGACTTCTGAATTAGTAATCCATTTACTCTGACCTAAATCTGTTGCTTGTTTACCGTCTAATGATACAGACACTTTCATCGTAATTTCAGGGATTTGCTCTGACTTAGCTTTAAAAAAGTCTTTATATAAGGCAGCTGCTTCTTCAGAGTATTGATGTTCTACATCAATCCCAGCTTGTTCTAAAATAGCGTCCCCTTCAGAAGGTAATGTCGTATCTTTAACAGCGTAACTAACTTTGCTTAGTCCAAATTCAATAATTTTGTTCACACATGGTGGTGTTGAGCCAAAGTGGGTACATGGTTCTAACGAAATATAGATTGTTCCACCATTTGCTTCCTTTCCAGCCATATCAAGTGCTTGTACTTCCGCGTGCTTCTCACCTTGTTTTAGATGAGCACCGAGTCCAACTATTCGGCCGTTATTAACAACGACCGCACCAACTGGAGGATTGATACCTGTTTGTCCTTTAACCATTTGTGCGAGTTGTATAGCGTATTTCATAAAATTACTCAATAAATCACCTCATAATCAAAACTCCCTATACCAATAAAGTGCTTAAAGGCATAGGGAGACCAAATATATATTCAAATAAGCTTACAACATTAGTAAATGTGTATGCTAAATAACCATCATAATTATCAAATAATGACGACTCATTCTTTCTCCCATCCAGACTTTCACTGTCGGCTCTAGAATCTCACTAGATCAGCCATCAAAGTTATTACCTTTTACTTTGACAGGTCGCAGGCTTATATTACTGCCGGTTGGGAATTGCACCCCGCCCCGAAAGAATTCATATGAAATTGTGATTGTTTGAGTTAACGTAGTTTAATAACTACAACATTAATCATACGCTTATTGTTTAAAAATTACAAACCGTCAACGCTGCATATTATTTAACAGAGTAACTAATAATGGAATTTAGTTATTTAAGTGTAAATGTCTACATTATGAACTAAAATGGTCAAATTTACTTTGGTTTTCATATAAATAATTTACAGAATTGACCGCTTGATCAACGATCATCTTCACTCCATTACGCAATTTATTAACGCCATTAGTTACTTGCCCAATAGCTATCATATTGTTGAGAGTTCCATATCTTGGACTTATGACTTGATTGGTTTCTGGAATAATTTGTATACCTCCCATTGGATGTGGTTGAACAATTTGTCTGTTTTGTAGGTTAAGAATAAGCTGATCTTCCTCATCTAAATCTGATAAATGTGTTTTTGATCCAGTCGAATTAATAATGACATCATATTGATAATAATAATCATCATTGTTAAATTCCAATAAATAATGGTTGTCTTTATAAGTAATATCTTCTAATCCGCTTTTAACAATTAATGATTGATTATTTATTAAGTCTATAATTAACTCTGCAGTACGAGGTGGCATAGGGTTAGAATTTAATTGAATAATTTTTGAGAAACGTTTATCAAAGTCTTGCTGATCTTCTCGACTAAAGCTATTCCATATCCAGTTTAGATTTTCTTTAATATTTTCAATTAAACTTTGAAACACACCAATTTCATCAGGTCTATCAAGATCATACTGTAAATCTTGAATTGTATTTCCTGTGCGACGATATACTAGTTTCTCTAAATCAATATTATGATCTTTACATTCTAATTGGAATAATTCAAAAGCTAATTCTAAAGGTACATTTCCATAATATTGCGACTTCAATTCATTAAACTTTTGCTTAGTTAAATGTTTAAACTCAACATCTATCATATTTCCTCTAACACTAGGTAAATGTGCTGAGCGACTAGTCATAGTTATTGGTAATTTAGGATGATGTGTAGTCACGTATCTAACTACATCTAAACTGGCTAATCCAGTGCCTATAATTGCAATATCGTCTGATTGAGACACTTCATCTAATGTATTATATGTAGGATAAGGTGTTTGAATATAACCTTTATTCCCTTTTAGTTTATATGGATCATGATATGCGAATGTGCCAGTCGTTAAGAATATATAATCATACTCTTTCCATTCACTCATATCTTCTGAAGTACATACATAGTATGTTAATGTAGTCTCATCAATTTCTGAATTTGTAAAAATTTCACGAACTGGATGCTTAATAATGGTTAAATTATCAAATAACAAGTCGTAGTTAGATAGGTATGACTTCATATAATGACCAAATACAAACCTCGGAAGATATTTAGGATTATCGAATTTAAATTCTGATTGCTCTTGATACCATTTCCAGAACTCTTCTTCATCATCCAAATTCAAACTCATTCGCTTAGTTGGCAAATTAATTAATAATTGGCTGCTGTCATTTTGAAAAGGTACACCCTGCCCCATATTCTTATCATGATCATATACATCAACCTCAAGATTTTTAAACGCTTTATTTTTGACTAATTGCCTTAGTACACTAACACCAGCTGTGCCCATCCCTATAATTGCTACACGCATATATTCATCATCCTTTTAATTTTCTCTAACAAGAATTTTTAATAATTTAATTATATCAATATCATAAATTGCTTAAAATAATTTATACTTATATGCACTTAACATTCTCCATTTTTCTTTATCCTATATTGATATGTTAATATTGAGTTAATGAGGTGAACTAAAATGAAATTTCTCTTAAAAGTTTTAGTAGTATTTGTTATAGCATTTAGTTGGATAACTCGAAAAAATAAAGCCGAATAAATGTTTGTGAACATAAAATATATTAAAGAAAAAGCCAACGTCATCACTTGCTTGAATCAGTGTGATCGTTGGCTTTAGTTTACTTACAATTATTTATTTTTGATGTTTATTATCATCTTTGTATACGTATAATTTAAAATATTTACCTTCTGTTTTCATCTCTTTATAGAAATCTGCGATAATTTGAGCATTACTTTCTGCCCATTTAATATCAGTAGCATATTGATGTTTACCTGGATTTTTAGGATTCCATCTCATACTGTATAGCGTATTTTGATCATCATGTGATAGGAAGTGTTGGTGAATAAAATCAGCACCACCTTTGATGGCTTTCTCTGGAGTATCCCAACCGTGTTTTTTTGCGTATTCTGAACCAGTTTTAATAGGATCACTATCGAGAGCACCTACACCATAGAAGTTATAATATTTTTTACCATCAATTTCTACACCCTTGGCTAATTCACTTTTAACTGAACCAGTTTCTAATAAAGCATGAGAAATTAAATAAACTTCATTCACATGTTTCTCTTTAGCAGCACTAATAAATGCATCAGTATGCTTTAATAACATAGGTCGATCGAATAACATACGCTTAATACGGTTTTCATCAATACCTTGATATTTAGATAAATCTAAAAATTGATACTTTTGTTTGTCATCATCAATGAACTTACTACTGTCCATTGCAGCTTTTATTTCATTATCTGAAGCATCTCTCCAAGCAGTATTATTCTTGTTAGAGACTTGTTGACTTGTGTAATTATCAATTTGTTTATCGGCAGCTTTATTTAGTGTAACGTTTAAATGCTCTACTTTTTCTTCTTCATTTACTTTTTTAAAGAATATTTGATCTGAAATCATAGTAAAGAAAATAAAACCTGCTGCGACTAAAACAATCAATAACCCCACTAGGCTAATAATTGAGCCTTTTTTGTGCTTCGTCATATTCACACCTCTTAGGTCAATGTTGTTTTTTCTTTAAAATCTTTATGATAATAAAGTTTAACATTATTAATTCTTATAAACAATTTTATACTTGCGATGTTACATATTCATAAAATAAAAGTAATCAAAATGAAACTTTGCAAAATAAAAAGTAATGAAACATATAGAATTTCATTACTTGATTCCATAAAGCATAACTATTTATTGTTAGTTATCTTTGCGATAATCCATCATTATAAAACTAGCTGCTTGAGATCTATTCTTGTAATAATATTGATTTAAATCAACTGTTCCTTCTATTTCACCATCTCGATACATCATTTCATTTGTGAAATTGTTAATCATTACAAATTCAGAACGATCCCTAATTATGTCTAAATCATCATTTCTTGCAAAAAAATGCTCTAGATTTAAATGTGCGTAATCCAAATTTATACCTCCCACGTTACAAATTGACTAGAACTTAAATATATTTATGAATGTTAGGTATGTTCATAATTAATTGTCGCATTACTGAGTTACTTATGACTTAAACCATTATTTTGCATACTTTCATTATTCTATGTTTACTATTTAACACCCTTTTTTCAAATTACGCAAATGATAATTTAAATAAGTTAGTTTAAATTTTAGATATCCGGAAATTTTGTTTAAGTACTTAACCTAGGAGCGAATTCCAAGTACAATGAATTTTGATGACATATATCATAAATATCATAGAATTATTCATTATTTGTTAAAACGTTATTACGTCAAGTATAATTATGATGAATTTTATCAGTTATTGCTAATTAAACTGTGGCAATTATCTAAGAATTACAATAAGAATTCAAATATTTGTTTATCCTCTTATCTCTATCAACGGCTCAATTTTTACTTAATTGATTTATTTAGAAAAGAAAATGTAAAACCAGAAATAGTTGAAGTCGATAATTTACAAACTCCTCAAATTACTTCTATTAATACAGAGATAACTTTCTTCGACTATAATGACATTTCCAAAATTTTAAATGCACAAGAACTCGCATGGTATAACTATTTTATTCAAGGCTATAAACAATTCGAAATTGCCGACTTAATGCATGTCTCTTTATCGAGTATTAAAAAGTATAAATCCTCTTCTATAAAAAAGCTCACCGATTATTATTTTAAAGGTGAATAATATGATTCCACACAATTCTTACCATTTGCTTTATATTCAAACATTGCAACATAGTGAACATAAAACTAAATGCTGCTTTTCGACTTATGACATGGTGCTACCTTTTCCAATTAAAAAGGTACTAATTTATTATTTCGGCTCTATAATAAATTGGACTGATGACTAAAAATCATCAGTCCAATTTTTATGTTTGAATACAAAAATGGCGCAATTACCTCTATAATTATTAGCTACCAAACAAAATAAAAAAGAAAGGTAATGCGCCTATGTGTAAGTCTATATTAAATACATTAAGAATTAAAGATAAAAATCTAAATTTTTCAGATGAAGTG
>NZ_MAON01000008.1:0-33336 GCF_001922505.1 Staphylococcus sp. MB377
AATTTGCGTAATCGAATTATTATAACTTCGCGACTATTTGCCTCAACAACAAAAAAAGAGATTAAACAACCTAAGGTTGCTTAATCTCAATATTTGGACTCATCAGTCCGATTTGACGTAGAGCCATGAAAAAAGACAATTTCTATTGAAATAAATAGAAATTGTCTTTTTTAATATGATTTTGATTATGTGCAACATGTTGAGTTGCAATATATAGTTGATGCTATAGATACATGTCTTAAATGATGTTGTAATTTAAATAATTGCTGATTAATAGTTAATTTAAATATCTGTGATAATTGCAAATTTTATCCAAGCGCTACATCTAAAATCATCATAATTGTAAAGCCTAACATTAGACTTAGTGTTGCTAAATCCGTGTTGTTACCAGATTGTGAGTCAGGTATAAGTTCTTCAACAACAACGAATATCATAGCTCCAGCTGCAAAAGCTAATGCATAAGGTAAAACAGGTGTAATAACTAAAATCAATGCAGCGCCAATAGTAGCAAAGATAGGTTCTACAATCGCAGAAGCTTGTCCGTAATTAAACGCTTTGCAACGAGACGCGCCTGCCGCTCTAATAGGCATAGATAATGCTGCACCTTCCGGAATGTTTTGTATTCCTATACCAATTGCTAACCCTAAAGCACCTAGGAATGTAGCTTGACTATTTCCAGTTGCTATACCACCAAAAGCAACACCAATCGATAGTCCTTCTGGAATATTATGTAACGTAATAGCTAGTACTAATAATGTATTCTTACTTAAAGAAGTCTTAACACCCTCGCGGTACTGACTCTTATCGCCAATTCTTTGATGTAAATGAGGAATAACTGAATCGAGGACACGTATAAAGATACCACCAAATAAAAAGCCAATTGCAGCAGGTAACCAAGCAGGTAAACTACCATCTTTACCATAGTCAATAGAGGGTTGTAATAAAGACCAAAAGCTGGCAGCTATCATAATGCCCGCAGCAAATCCTTGCATAGATGTTAGTATTCGTTCATTTACGGATTTAAATATAAATACAGAAGCAGCACCTAATGCTGTGAGTAGCCAAGTAATAATACCTGCTAAAAGCGCCTGTAAATAAGGCGGTAAATTTTCGAAAAAGTCAATCATAACTCTTGTCTCCTTGTATCATTTAAGCCTAAAAAGGTGTATAATATATAGAACTGATTTAAGCTTATCAAAAATATTTAAAAAATTCGATATTTCGATTTGGAAAAGGGAGTAGATGCATGGAAGCGTATAAAATAGAGCACTTAAATAAATCATATGCGGATAAAATCATTTTCGATGATTTAAACCTATCTATTTCTGAACATGAAAGAATAGGATTGGTTGGAATAAATGGTACTGGTAAAAGCACTCTACTTAAAGTTATCGGGAATATAGATGATGATTATACAGCTGATATTACGCATCCTAATCAATATCGTATACGATATTCTTCTCAAAAGCAGGATCTAGATGGAGATATGACTGTTTTTCAAGCTGTACTTAGCTCAGACACAACGACTCTTCAAATTATAAAAGCTTACGAAGAAGCAGTTAATGCATATACACAACAACAAGATGACGCGCATTTTCAAAAGATGATGGAAGCACAAGAGGCTATGGACCGAAATAGTGCATGGGATTATAATGCTGAAATTAAAACCATATTATCTAAACTAGGTATTAATGATACGACTAAAAAGGTGAACGAACTGTCAGGTGGTCAACAAAAACGTGTTGTGCTAGCTAAAACGCTTATTGAACAACCTGATTTATTATTATTAGACGAACCTACAAACCACCTAGACTTTGAATCCATAACATGGCTAATTAATTATGTGAAGCAGTACCCTCATACTGTATTGTTCGTAACCCATGATCGTTACTTTTTAAATGAAATTGCGAGTAGAATCATTGAATTAGATCGAGGTAAATTAAAATCTTATCCAGGTAATTATGAAGACTACATAGCAATGCGAGCAGAAAATGAAATTATTGAACAAAAACAACAAGAAAAACAAAAGGCTTTATATAAACAAGAATTAGCTTGGATGAGAGCTGGCGCCAAGGCAAGAACGACAAAGCAACAAGCGCGAATCAATCGTTTTAATGATTTGGAATCAGAAGTACAAGCTCAACACGTTCAAGATAAAGGGCAACTGAATCTAGCGTATTCAAGATTAGGCAAACAAGTGTATGAGTTGGAACAACTTTCAAAACAAATTAACGGCAGAACATTATTTGAAGATATTACTGAAATTATTCAAAGTGGGCAACGTATTGGTATAGTTGGGCCAAATGGAGCTGGAAAGACCACGTTATTAAATATTTTAAGCGGAGAAGAGAACGATTATACAGGCACACTTAAAATTGGCCAAACTGTAAAAGTAGCATACTTTAAACAAACAGAAGAAACGTTAGATAGAGATATACGTATGATTGATTACCTACGAGAAGAGAGTGAAGTGGCTAAAGAGAAGGATGGTACTTCAATTTCTGTAACTCAATTACTAGAACGTTTCTTGTTCCCAAGCTCAACACATGGTAAGAAGATATACAAATTATCAGGCGGAGAGCAAAAACGCTTATATTTATTAAGATTACTCGTGCATCAACCTAATGTACTGTTACTGGATGAACCGACAAATGACTTAGATACAGAAACATTAACTATTTTAGAAGATTATATTAGTAGTTTCGGTGGTTCAGTTATAACTGTTAGTCACGATCGCTATTTTTTAAATAAAGTCGCTCAAGAGTACTGGTATATTCATGACGGAAAGATGGAACGTATTGTAGGTGCCTTTGAAGATTATGAGTCTTATAAGAAAGAGCAGGATAAATTAGTTGCACTAGAGAAACAAGCACAACAACCAAAACAAAAAACAACGGTGCGAAAAAAATCAGGGTTGTCTTATAAGGAAAAACGAGAATACGAAACTTTAATGGATCGTATAGAACAAACTGAAACACGCTTAGAAGAAATAGATGAAGAGATGATTGAGGCCAGTGCTGATTATGCCATAATCAAAGAATTAAATGAAGAGAAAGAACAATTAGAACTAACATATGAAACAGACATCACGAGATGGAGTGAATTAGAAGAACTAAAAGAGCAATAAGGGGAATGTAAAGTATGGAAGCAACATTATCGCATTATTTTGGGTATGACAAGTTCAGACCTGGTCAAAAAGAAATCATAACTAAAATAATGGATCATCATAATGTTTTAGGTGTATTACCTACAGGTGGTGGTAAATCAATTTGCTACCAAGTTCCTGGATTAATGTTAGGTGGAACGACAATTGTAATTAGTCCACTAATATCTTTAATGAAAGACCAAGTTGATCAACTTAAAGCAATGGGGATTAAAGCAGCATTCTTAAATAGTAGTTTAACTAAGAAGCAACAAAAAGAAATCGAAGATGATTTAATGAAAGGTCATATTCAGTTTTTATATGTTGCGCCAGAACGTTTCGATAATCAATATTTTTTAAGTTTATTAAGTCGAATTGATATTCATCTTATCGCATTTGATGAGGCACATTGTATTTCTAAGTGGGGGCATGACTTTAGACCTAGTTATCAAAGTGTAATTAAGAAAGTATTCACGTTACCTCAAAACTTTACAATCGTTGCACTAACAGCAACAGCTACTGCAGAAGTACAACAAGATATTATGGAAAAGTTAAACATCGATAGACGAGATGAAGTAAAAACAAGTACGAAACGTCGGAATCTTATTTTTAAAGTGAATCCTACCTATCAACGTCAGAAATTTGTTGTAGATTATGTGCAGAAACATAAAGAACAAGCAGGAATTATCTATTGCTCTACACGTAAACAAGTTGAGGAATTACAAGAAGTATTAGATGTTATCAATGTTTCTTCGTCAATTTATCATGCGGGTTTAACAAATAAAGAACGTGAGACTGCTCAAAACGAATTTGTATATGATAAAGTGAAGGTTGTTATAGCGACAAATGCTTTTGGTATGGGGATAGATAAATCAAATGTTAGATACGTTATACACTATAATATGCCAGGTGATTTAGAATCATATTATCAAGAGGCAGGCCGTGCAGGTCGTGATGGACTAGAAAGTGAATGCATTCTTTTATTTAGTGAACGTGATAAAGGATTGCATGAATATTTTATTACAGTTTCACAGGCTGATGAAGATTATAAAGATAAAATGGGTGAGAAACTCACTAAAATGATTCAATACACGAAAACGAAAAAATGCCTTGAAGCGACTGTGGTACATTACTTTGAACCTAACGAAAAATTAGAAGAGTGCGGGCAATGTAGTAGCTGCATTCAACAAAATAAAACATATGATATGACGCAAGAAGCTAAAATGATCATTAGTTGTATCGCACGCATGCGTCAAAAAGAAAGCTATAGCGTAATCATTCAAGTATTGCGTGGAGAAACAAGTGATTATATTAAATATAATGATTATGATAAGTTGACGACATATGGTTTGATGAAAGATTATACCACTTCGGAATTAAGTCATTTAATTGATGAATTGCGCTTCAAAGGGTTTTTAAACGAAAATGATGAAATCTTAATATGTGATGAAAGTGTTAAAAAGTTACTTAACAATAAAGAGAAAGTATTTACGACACCATTTAAACAAAAATCCAAAGAAAAAGTCTATATCAATACAGTTGAAGGCGTAGATCGAGCATTATACAGTGAATTAGTTGAAGTTCGACGTAAGTTAAGTGAGAAATTGGATATTGCACCGGTTAGTATTTTTTCTGATTACACGTTAGAAGAGTTTGCTAAACGCAAGCCAGAATCCAAACAAGAAATGATATCAATAGATGGTGTTGGTAGCTATAAATTGAAACATTATTGTCCAAAATTCTTAGAAATTATACATTCATATAAAGCGAGTATATAAAGTGAAAGGTAAGGTTGTTACTATTTCTGTAGCGAACCTTACCTTTATTCTATTATCACATTATTAATTTTAAATGTAATTTCTATATTTAGATTAATTTAATATGAATTCCTCATTAAACATGTTTAAATAGGGAATAAGAATGCAGACTATTTGAATAAGTAGAGCAAATGAAGGTGACTAAATGATTGAATTTAAAAATGTAACAAAACGCTATGGGGATAATGTGGCAGTTGATGATGTAAGTTTTAAAATAAATGAGGGTGAGTTTTTTGTAATCATAGGTCCATCAGGGTGTGGTAAAACAACTACTTTGAAAATGATTAATAGACTTATTCCGTTAAGTGAAGGTTATATTTATTTTAAAGATAAACCAATAAGCGATTATCCTGTTTATGAAATGAGATGGGATATTGGATATGTGTTGCAACAAATCGCACTTTTCCCTCATATGACCATTAAAGAGAATATTGCACAGGTTCCACAGATGAAAAAATGGAAAGATAAAGATATAGATCAACGTGTTGACGAATTACTTGAAATGGTTGGTTTAGAACCTGAAAAATATCGAAATCGTAAACCAGATGAATTATCAGGTGGTCAAAGACAGAGGGTTGGTGTAGTAAGAGCATTAGCTGTAGATCCACCAGTTATATTGATGGACGAACCTTTTAGTGCACTGGATCCAATCAGTCGCGAAAAACTACAAGATGATTTAATAGAATTACAAACTAAAATCAAAAAAACAATTGTATTTGTAACGCATGATATTCAAGAAGCTATGAAGTTAGGTGATCGAATTTGTTTACTTAACAATGGACATGTTGAGCAAATAGATACACCACAAGCATTCCGTAATCAGCCTAAAGGTAAATTTGTAGAAGGGTTTATGGGAAGCCATTTAGAACAAGATAAAGAAAGCTTACAGTTGAAAGATCTTAATATTACTTCGCCACTCACAGAAAAAGAAACACACCATGATTATCCGGAAATCAATAGTGATGTGCAATTACGTTCAGTTTATTCTACATTAGTCCAATATGAAGCGGTTATTGTTAATGATATATCAACCTCCACGCAATCACTCTTAAAACGTGAAGATATCTTTAAGTATTTATCTGAGATAGACAATGACAAGGGGGTTAAAGCATGAGCGAATTATTTAGCACACTCAATGATCGTAAAGGCGAAGTACTTACGACCATCTTGGAACATATCCAAATTTCATTTATTGCACTGCTAATCGCAATTTTAATCGCCGTGCCATTAGGGATTGCTTTAACAAAGACGAAGCGGTTATCTGAAGTCGTTATGAACATAGCTGCTATATTACAAACCATTCCGTCATTGGCATTATTAGGGTTAATGATTCCAATATTTGGTATTGGTCGCGTGCCAGCTATTATTGCATTAGTTGTGTATGCACTGTTGCCAATTTTGAGAAATACATATACTGGCATTAAAGAAGTTGATCCGTCTCTTATTGAAGCAGCAAAAGGTATTGGTATGAAACCGATGCGTCGTTTGACTAAAGTAGAATTGCCAATAGCTATGCCAGTGATGATGGCCGGTATTCGTACTGCTATGGTTCTAATTATCGGTACAGCAACTTTAGCCGCATTAATTGGTGCTGGTGGACTAGGGGATTTAATTTTACTAGGTATTGACCGTAACAATCCGTCTCTAATCCTTATCGGAGCGATTCCTGCTGCACTACTCGCAATTATGTTTGATTTAATACTACGTTATATGGAGAAATTATCTTATAAGAAACTACTAATCACTGTAGGTGCAATGATTCTTATTATACTATTAGTCGTTGTTGTACCTCTTTTCGGTAAAAAAGGTGACACAATTACGCTTGCAGGTAAATTAGGTTCAGAACCTTCAATTATTACGAATATGTACAAAATTTTAATTGAGGATGAAACGGATGATACAGTTGATGTTAAAGATGGTATGGGTAAAACATCATTCCTATTTAATGCATTAAAATCAGACGACATCGATGGATATTTAGAATTTACAGGGACAGTTTTAGGTGAATTAACTAAAGAAGATTTAAAATCCAAAAAAGAAGATGCAGTATATCAACAAGCTAAACAAAGTCTAGAGAAGAAATATGACATGACGATGTTAAAACCTATGAAATATAATAATACGTATGCTTTAGCGGTGAAGAAAGACTTTGCTAAAGAAAATAATATTAAAACAATCGGTGATTTAAAAAAGGTTGAAGATAAAATTAAACCAGGGTTCACTATGGAATTTAATGATCGACCTGATGGTTATAAAGCTGTGTCGAAAGCTTATGGTCTCAACTTATCTAATGTTAAAAAAATGGAGCCTAAATTACGCTATACTGCAGTAGAAAAAGATAACATTAATTTAATTGACGCTTATTCAACAGATGCAGAATTAAAACAATATGATATGGTAGTCTTAAAAGATGATAAACACGTATTCCCACCATATCAAGGTGCACCAATGTTTAAAGAAAAATTCTTAAAACAACATCCAGAAATAAAAAAACCGCTCAACAAATTAGAGGGTAAAATTTCAGATGAAGAGATGCAAGAAATGAATTACAAAGTTACCGTGAAAAATGAAGATCCATATAATGTTGCGAAACATTATCTTAAAAAAGAAGGTTTAGTAAAATAAATAGTCACGTGAAAATGTTGGAACAAGACAACGAATTAATCATGAGTTCGTTGTTTTGTTCTTTTTTTACAGAGCAAAATTTGTAAATACAATTGTAATCTGAATTATTTTTAATTACACTATTCTATAAATACACAAAAAGCGTGTATGTTTTTAGGAGGGAGAATGTGAATACTAGAAATTATTCGAGACAAGAAATTGTTAAGAGTGTGCCTCAAAAGGGATTCTTTGGACATCCCAAAGGTTTAAGTACACTATTCTTTACTGAATTTTGGGAGCGATTCAGTTACTATGGTATGAAAGCGATTCTAGCTTATTATCTGTACTATTCAGTTAGTAAAGGTGGCTTCGGCTTACCGCAGGGTACAGCGTTACAAATCGTATCATTATATGGTGCACTCATCTATATGTCTGGTACCATCGGGGGTTGGATAGCAGACAGAATCATTGGTACAAGACATGCATTATTTTATGGCGGCATATTAATTATGTTTGGTCACATCATGTTAACGATACCAGGTAGTTTAACAGTAGTAATGATAGCACTATTACTTCTTATTATTGGTACAGGTTTATTGAAACCTAATATTTCAACTACAGTTGGTGAATTATATGACCATAATGATAGACGTTTAGATGCTGCTTTTACTATTTTCTATATGGGTATCAATTTAGGTAGTTTTCTATCACCATTTGCGACAGGTTACTTACAAACAAGACTAGGGTTCCACTTTGGTTTTGCGGTAGCAGCTATAGGGATGTTCATCGGATTAGTCACTTATTTTATTACAAATAAAAAGAATCTAGGATTGGCTGGTTTAAGCGTTCCTAACCCACTTCGAAAAGAAGAAATCAAAAAATTATCAATTATTACTGGTACTGTCGTAATAATTTTCGCAATTATCCTACTTATCTTGCAATTTATTGGAAAATTGAGTTTATCTAGTTTCAGTGTCATTGTAACGATTATAGGTATCGTGTTACCAATTTGTATTTTTGTTTATATGTTATCAAGTAATAAGACGCACAAAGAAGAGCGTTCTAGAATTTATAGTTACATACCGTTGTTTATTACGTCTGTTGCATTTTGGATGATTCAAGAACAAGGTTCGACCGTTTTGGCTAACTTTGCTGACCAGAAGACAGAACTTAGCTTAGCTAAATTGACTAATGGTGTGTTAGATTTCAACATACCAGCAGCTTGGTTCCAGTCTGTCAATCCAGTATTTATTATTATGTTAGCACCTGTCTTTGCTAGTTTATGGACTAAATTAGGCAGACATAATCCAAATACAGTATATAAATTTGCATTGGGTGCCATCTTTGCAGGTTTATCATATTTAGTTATGATTATACCTTTGAATAGTGATGCGCATTTGATTCACCCTATATGGTTAGTGTTAAGTTTCTTCTTAATCACGTTAGGTGAATTATGTATCTCACCGGTAGGGTTATCTGTAACATCTAAACTAGCACCTGCAAAGTTCTCTGCACAAATGATGGCATTGTGGATGCTCAGTAACGCTACTGCACAAAGTCTCAATAGCCAAATCGTTGTATTATTTAAGATTATTAGTGAGAAAGAGTTCTTCTTATACTCAGGATTGTTTACACTGCTTATTGGTGTTATCTTAGTAGCTATTTCTCCAATGGTTAAGAGAGCGATGAATGGTGTACATTAAGTTAATATAAATTATAACTAGTCAATAACTTGTAATTTAACAATTTTAGAGGAACAGGTTTATAATTGAATAAACATTTTTAATTTTTTGAAAAAGGAGTGGTTGGCAATGAAACAACAATTAAATCAATTAGCAGCGTATCAACCAGGATTATCACCACAAGCACTTAAAGAAAAACACGGTATAGAAGGAGAATTATATAAACTTGCTTCAAATGAAAATTTATACGGTCCTTCTCCAAAAGCAAAGCAAGCAGTTCAAGCACATTTGGATGAGTTATTTTATTATCCTGAGACTGGCTCACCTTCATTACGTAAGGCAATTAGTGAACATTTGAACGTGGATCCTTCTCGAATTCTATTTGGTGCGGGGTTAGACGAAGTCATCTTGATGATTTCAAGAGCAGTGCTAACGCCTGGAGATAAAATTGTTACAAGTGAAGGCACATTTGGACAATATTATCATAATGCAATTGTAGAATCTGCTGAAGTTGTTCAAGTACCTCTACTAAATGGTGGGTTTGATTTAGAGAATATTATTAAAGAGGTCGATGAAGAGACTGCTTTAGTGTGGTTATGTAATCCGAATAATCCGACTGGAACCTATTTCAATCATGAGGAATTGGAACACTTTTTAGAACGCGTACCTAGTCATGTGCCTGTATTGATTGATGAAGCTTACTTTGAATTTGTGACAGCAGAAGATTATCCAGATACATTGAAATTGCAAGAACGCTTTGATAATGCATTCTTGTTAAGAACATTTTCTAAGGCATATGGATTAGCTGGGTTGCGTGTAGGGTATGTCGTAGCTACAAATGAAGCTATTGAAAAGTGGAACATCATTCGACCACCATTCAATGTCACTCGTATTTCAGAATACGCAGCGATTGCAGCATTAGAAGATCAAGCTTATTTGAAAGATATTACAGCTAAAAATGCTAAAGAACGTGAAAAATTCTTTGAGATACCACAAAGTGAACATTTCTTACCTAGTCAGACGAACTTTGTATTTGTTGCAACTAAAAAAGCACAAGAATTATATGAAGTGTTACTAAAAGTGGGTTGTATCACACGTCCGTTTCCAACTGGCGTTCGTATTACAATCGGATTCCCAGAACAAAATGACAGAATGATTGATGTATTAAAACATTTTGATTATTAAGTTGATCAAATACGTAAGCTCTTTAACTTAAAATGATTAGTTGAGTTTTAGAAGTACATCATAAGTTGATTATGCAAGGGGGGTTACAATAGATTCTAAATGTCTTGTAGCACTCCCTTTTAAATTTTTGCTATACTTTAGAAGTATATAGGTGATGATTAAGGGAGAGATAGTATGTCTAGAAAATCTATAGCAATAGATATGGATGAAGTATTAGCAGACACGTTAGGTGCAATTATTGAAGCGGTTAACGTAAAAACGGAATTAGGAATTACAGTTGAGTCTTTAAATGGACAAAAGCTTAAAAATGTAATACCAGAGCATGATGGTTTAGTTCGTGATATTTTAAGAGCGCCAGGCTTCTTTAGAAATTTAACTGTTATGCCTCATGCACAAGAAGTCGTTAAGAAATTGACTGAGCAATATGATGTTTACATTGCTACTGCAGCTATGGATGTTCCAACTTCATTTCATGATAAATATGACTGGTTACTTGAATTCTTTCCATTTTTAGATCCGCAGCAATTTGTCTTCTGTGGTCGTAAAAATGTAGTGAAAACTGATTATTTAATAGATGATAATCCTCGTCAATTACAAATATTTGAAGGTGAACCAATCATTTTTACTGCGTCTCACAATGTAAGTGAAGAACGTTTTAAACGTGTTAACGGTTGGAAAGATGTAGAAGCATTCTTTCTATAGGAGTAGTTAAAATAAGCGATTAAGGTATGATAATCCAATCATTAACCTTAATCGCTTTTATATTAGTATAATAAATTCTTATTGTTCAGCATTCTCTGGAAAAGTTAGAATCTGAAGTGCTTTTGGTAGAACTTCAATTGTAATTGGCGTTTCAAGACTAATTTCACCGTCAACATCTACTTTCATAACTGGATCCGTCGATAATGTAATATGTTTGCCGGCTATGTGATCAATTCCGTTTGTAATTTCATTCCAATCCATACTATCGCGTTTTTTGAACACATCATTGAGAATAGTAAAACTTTGTTTATCAAAAATAAAACTATTCACTTTACCATCTTGAGGTGATAAATCCATAAGTGGTATTCTACTGCCACCGATATTAGGACCGTTAGCAACGACTAGCATAGAGGTATTACCATTAAGTTCTTTATCATCTACAGTTAATGTATAATCAAAATCTTCTGGATTCATTAATGTTTTAACAGTTGAACCAACATAGCTTAATTTACCGAAGATATCTTTACGACCTTCTTGCACGTTTTCCGCGTTTTGAACTATAAGTCCTAATCCCACAAAGTTAAGCACATAAGTGCCATTCACTTTCATAACATCATATGATTCCAAGTGAGACGTTTTAAGTTGTTCACTAGCTTTACTAAAGTTAGGGTTCAAGTTTAATGTTTTAGTGAAATCATTAAAGGTACCTCCAGGAATAATTCCAATAGGTACATTTAGGTCATTTGCTAAAACGCCATTAACTAATTCATTAACTGTACCATCGCCACCTAGGATAAAAACGATATCAACATCACTACTATATTCTTGATTTTTAATTCTTTCACAATACTTAATAATGTCGCCTTCATTTTCACTTAGTTGAATTGATAGGTGTTTGCACATAGTAGTAAGTGATTTAGTTACTTCTCCTAAACCTTCATATATATCTTTGAGACCACTATGTTCATGGTAAAAAAGAACACCATGATTAAATTTTTGACCCATACGTATGCCTACTTTCATTTATTTACTCTAATTTAACATTTATTTACCCGAAATGTTATTTGCTTAATTATAATTTGAGTAAAACAAATACTTAAGTATTTATCATTACATTTTTTTAGTTGATATACAAAGAAAATGACAAGATAGAATTTATTTTCAAATGCCTTGTCATCTTCTCAATAAAGATAATTTAAATAAAAAAGCACCTTCATAGCTATAAAATTACTATGAAGATGCTTAAAGATAATTATTTGTTTTGTTTAAATGTCATCTTTTAACAATACAAAGGTGATTAATGAATACCTTTCATTGCTTTTGAAATTTTAGGAGTGAAAGCTAAGATGATTACTGTAATTACGATAGCAACACTTCCTAAGAAGATGAAATAATTCGTTTGCCCTAAAGGCTTGATTAATTTAACTAATGTACCATTAAGTGCTTGTGCAGATGCGTTTGTTAATAACCAAACACTCATCATTTGAGCATTAAATGCTTTAGGTGCTAATTTAACAGCCGCACTATTACCAGTAGGTGATAAACATAATTCACCAATCACACATACAACGTATGATAGGATAACCCAGTTTACTGAGAAGTGTGTATCACCATAACTCATACCGATAAGTCCCATTAAAATGTATGAAGCACCAGCTAATAGCGTACCAATTCCAAATTTTACTGGAAGGCTTGGTTGTTTTTTACCCATTTTCAACCAAATCGCAGATACGATTGGTGCGAATAAAAGAATAAATAATGGGTTAATTGATTGGAACCATGCTTCACCGAAATTAGTTGTCCAACCGAATAAATTCATTTTCATATCAGAACGTTCTAAACCATAAATGTTTAATACGTTTGATCCTTGTTCTTGTATTGCCCAGAATAACATTCCTAAAATAAATAACGGAATGAATGCTTTAACACGAGAACGCTCTACATCTGTAACATCTTTACTTCGAATCATAGTAGTGAAGTAAATGATTGGTAAAGCTATACCAAGTACTAGAACCGTATTACTAATAAGATTGAATGATAAAGTATTTGTGAAATATGTAACTAATAGTACAATAGCAATGACTGCTACAATGATTCCTACAATTAATCCATATTTTTTCTTTTCTTCAGAAGATAGTGGGTTGGTTGGATTCATACCAACAGAACCTAAATTCTTTTTATTGAAAATCATATACCATACTAAACCTAATGCCATACCAATTGCTGCAATTAAGAAACCACCGTGATAGTTTTTCACGTCTAGGAAATGTTGCAGAATGATAGGTGAGATAAGTGCACCTAGGTTAACTGACATGTAGAATATAACGAAACCGGCATCCATTCGAGTATCATTCTCAGGATATAAGCGTCCAACGATGTTTGAAATATTTGGTTTCATTAAGCCTGAACCAATAATGATAAAGAACATTGATGCAAATAAACCGAACATTGCGAATGGTAAACTTAGACAAATATGTCCGATGATAATGAGTACTGCACCAATCAAGGTTGCCCCTCTAGTACCGAATAGTCTATCTGCGACCCATGCACCAGGAATTGAAGACATGTAAATTAATGCGCCATAGACTGACATGATAGACATTGCAGTCGTTTGATCAATTCCTAAACCACCATTTTTAATTTGATCATACATGTAGAAAATAAGCATGGCACGCATGCCATAATAACTAAATCTTTCCCAAAATTCTACAAAGAATAGTACCCCTAAACCACTAGGGTGTCCGAAGAACCCTCGTTGAGGTATTGTTTGAACAGCTTGTTCATGGGAATTGTTTGTTGCCATATGTATCCCAATCCTTTCTTTAAAGACTGAAGTTTAAAATCATGAATATGATAGGTGTAATTGATTAATTTCTTAAAAATAGAAATTATCAGAAATTTCAGTCAATGAGTTGATGATTTAAAATTGTATGCGAATAAGTTGCTTTATTTAGATCATCTTACTCTTTTGGAATTTTAGATGATAATAATAAAATACGCTTTAATTCACTAATAGGCAATAGTAAATTTAAATAAAATCTCACAAATAATGAAAAAATCCACTAAATTGTTTGACAATTTAGTGGTTAAGTTAATCTTTTATCTGTTATCTATTTTTTCTGGATATAAATCATGATTCATTAATCGGTGTTCAGCCATCTTCTCATATTTAGAATTTGGGCGTCCATAATTAGTGTATGGATCTATTGAAATACCGCCTCGTGGAGTGAATTTGCCCCAAACTTCAATATAATGTGGGTCCATTAAGTCAATTAAGTCATTCATAATGATATTCATACAATCCTCATGGAAATCCCCATGATTTCTAAAGCTAAATAAGTACAATTTCAATGACTTAGATTCTACCATTTTAATATTTGGAATGTACGAAATATAAATCGTTGCGAAATCTGGTTGACCTGTAATTGGGCAAAGAGATGTAAATTCAGGACAATTGAATTTTACGAAGTAATCGCGTCCTTGATGTTTATTATCAAATGTTTCCAAAACTTCTGGTGTATAGTCAAATTCATATTTATTATTTTGATTACCTAATAAAGTAATATCTTGTAGTTCTTCTTTTTGACGTCCTTGAGTCAATTGAATCACTCCTTAGTGTTAGATCGTTATTTTGTTATAGCGGTTTGTCGTCGTGCCTTTTCGAACATATAATAGCTTGCACCAATAATAATGACATAACCGATAAGGGCATAGAAATCAGGTGTTTCAC
Source organism: Staphylococcus sp. MB377 (assembly GCF_001922505.1). Classification (NCBI taxonomy): domain Bacteria; kingdom Bacillati; phylum Bacillota; class Bacilli; order Caryophanales; family Staphylococcaceae; genus Staphylococcus; species Staphylococcus sp. MB377. The sequence continues at coordinate 14,863 of NZ_MAON01000008.1, forward strand.
CGAATAATATAAATCCGAATATAGCCGTAAAAATGATTGAAGCATACGTAAAGATAGAAATATCTTTTGCAGGTGCAAAACTATAGGCTAGTGTAATACCGATTTGGCCAACTGCAGCAGAAAGACCTGCCCCTAAAAGATAAATTATTTGTATTGTCGTCATTGGCTCATAAGTTGCGATTGAAAACGGTATTAAAACGACAACTGAAAATAATGAAAAATAAAAAACAATAGTATATGGTGCTTCTCTGTTACTTAATGCACGAACACATGTGTACGCAGAGGCAGCAAAGATACCTGAAAATAATCCAGCTAAAGAAGTAATCATTGTTGAAGAAAACTCTGGTTTAACGATAAATAACATACCTAAGATTGCTACAATCATAGCAATGATTTGATATTTTCGAACTTTCTCATTAAGAAAAATTAAACTGAGTAGTATCGTCCAAAAAGGATTAAGTTTCATCAGTGTATCCGCATCGCTTAATACCATATGATCTATAGCGTATATATTTAATAAGACACCTATAAGGCCTAGTGTAGATCGAGAAATTAAAAGGGGTTGGCTACTTAATTTCCCAAACATAGGTTGTTTATATTTAAATATGAAGAATAATGGTATGAACATTGCAACAAAATTTCGAGCTAGGGATTTTTGAAATACAGGTAAATCTCCGGCGAGTCTAAAAAAGACTGACATAAAACTAAAACCGACAGCTGAAATTAAAATTGCAATAATACCTTTAACTTTTGGATTCAAGGTTAATCGCCTCATTTGTAATAAATTACCGTATATATAGTAGCATAATTCAAATGCTAATGCATGAATACTTGAAAATAATACCAAGATGTATTATTATTTAAATACGAACAAATGTTCTACTTATGTTAAAAACACGTTAAATACTATTTTTTTACAAATGTTATATTCGTGTTTTTGGAGCAAAATATAATTAACATTTGAATAATTGCGCAAAATATATTGATAATTTAAATGATTGGACTTCAAGAATGCCGACAATTCAATAGTTTATTTAGATGCTAAAAATGCAACTAAAACACATCAAATATTCAAAAATAATTATTTGCGTCAATATAAGTTGGTCTGATGCACATTCAGACGTTTTTCCGAACTTTTGTCACGAAATAGTTACTTTTAATTAAGAGAGCAATTCTGTATAATGAAACACAGAATATAGTACTAAAACATGAAATGAACCACAACATGTTGTGGTTGTATAAAAAGTTTGTGTTATACAAATTATTCATTTTAAAGGCAATTTCACACTGATTTTAAGTTGAAATTCCTAATTTAATACTATTAATACGAACGAGCATATAGATGAAATAGTCTTGAAATTTTAGTCTAAATACTACATGTAGTGGCTAGAAATGAAAGTCACTTCTTTTAGTATATTAATCATCAGCTAGTTAACATCCAATTAAATGTCTAAAATATGTCGTATTTATTGTCTAACAAGTTTTCTTATCTATTAAGAGAACTTCTAAGAGAACTTCTTTTTAATTAATATTATGGATTGACGAAAGAAGGCGTTCCAATGAAAGTAGTTTATTTTTCTTTTTCAGGTAATGTAAGAAGATTTATTAAACGAAGTGAAATTTCAGATGTAATGGAAATTACTAAGGATAATTGTACAGATCCATTTGAAGAACCTTATATTTTAGTTACGGGAACAATTGGATTTGGTGAAGTGCCTAAAGAAGTACAATCGTTTTTAGAAGTTAATCATCATAATTTACGCGCTGTCGTGGCAAGTGGTAACCGTAACTGGGGACAAAACTTTGCGAAAGCGGGTAGAACAATTTCCGAAAAATACCATGTACCTTTATTAATGAAATTTGAAGTACAAGGTTCTAATAAAGATGTTATTGAATTTAAAAATAAGGTGGGGCATTTCAATGAAAATTATGAACGAGAAAAAGTACAATCATATTGAACTAAATAATGAAGTTACGAAACGTAAAGAAAATGGTTTCTTTACCTTGGAGAAAGATCAAGAAGCATTAGCGGTTTATCTAGAAGAAATCCATGATAAAACAATTTATTTTGACAGTGAGATTGAACGTTTACACTATCTAGTAGATAATAATTTTTATTTTAATGTCTTCGACAAATATAGCGAAGAAGATTTAGTTGAAATCACTGAATTCGCAAAATCTATCAACTTTGAATTTGCAAGCTATATGTCTGCTAGTAAGTTTTATAAAGATTATGCGCTAAAAACTAATGATAAATCACAATATCTAGAGGATTATAATCAACATGTCGCAATCGTTGCACTATATTTAGCGGATGGTAATAAGCAGCAAGCGAAACAATTTATCTTAGCAATGGTTGAGCAACGTTATCAACCTGCAACACCAACTTTCTTGAATGCTGGTCGCGCACGTCGTGGTGAATTAGTATCATGTTTCCTATTAGAGGTAGATGATAGCTTGAACTCTATCAATTTCATTGATTCTACTGCCAAGCAATTAAGTAAAATTGGTGGTGGTGTAGCAATAAATCTTTCTAAATTACGTGCTCGTGGTGAAGCCATCAAAGGTATTAAAGGTGTAGCCAAAGGGGTGTTACCAGTTGCCAAAGCATTAGAAGGCGGATTTAGCTATGCTGATCAACTTGGCCAACGTCCAGGTGCAGGTGCAGTATATTTAAATATCTTCCATTATGATGTAGAAGAGTTCTTAGACACTAAAAAGGTAAATGCTGATGAAGACTTACGTTTATCAACAATTTCTACTGGTCTTATAGTGCCGTCTAAATTCTTTGATTTGGCAAAAGAGGGCAAAGATTTCTATATGTTTGCGCCACATACGGTTAAACAAGAATATGGTGTAACACTCGATGATATTGATTTAGAAAAATACTATGATGACATGGTTGCAAACCCTAATATCGTTAAGAAGAAAAAAGACGCAAGAGAAATGTTGAATATGATTGCCCAAACACAATTACAATCAGGTTACCCATACTTAATGTTTAAAGATAATGCTAACAAAGTACATGCCAATTCAAATATTGGTCAAATTAAAATGAGTAATTTATGTACAGAAATCTTCCAATTACAAGAGACATCAGTGATTAATGATTATGGTATCGAAGATGAAATTAAACGTGACATATCTTGTAACTTAGGTTCTTTAAACATTGTAAATGTGATGGAAACAGGTAAAATTAAAGATTCTGTTCACACAGGTATGGATGCATTAACAGTAGTTAGTGATGAAGCAAATATTCAAAACGCACCAGGCGTGAGAAAAGCTAACAGTGAGTTACACTCTGTCGGTCTAGGCGTAATGAACTTACACGGCTATTTAGCTAAAAATAAAATAGGATATGAATCAGAGGAAGCTAAAGACTTTGCAAATACTTTCTTCATGATGATGAACTATTATTCAATAGAACGTTCAATGGAAATTGCGAAAGAACGTGGTGAAGTATATCAAGACTTTGATCAATCAGATTATGCCAGTGGTAAATACTTTGAGTTTTATACTTCTCAAGAATTTGAACCTAAATTTGAGAAAGTGAAACGACTATTTGATCACATCGATATTCCAACTGCTAAAGATTGGAAAGCATTACAAGAACAAGTTCAACAGCATGGTTTATATCATGCATATAGACTTGCAATTGCACCTACACAAAGTATTTCATATGTACAAAATGCAACAAGTTCAGTTATGCCAATTGTTGATCAAATTGAACGTCGTACTTATGGTAATGCTGAAACATTTTATCCAATGCCATTCTTGTCTCCTGAAACAATGTGGTATTATAAATCAGCATTCAATACTGACCAAATGAAATTAATAGATTTAATCGCTACGATTCAAACACACGTGGACCAAGGTATTTCAACAATTTTATATGTGAATTCTGAAATTTCAACACGTGAATTATCAAGATTATATGTTTATGCTCACCATAAAGGGCTTAAATCGCTATATTATACTCGTAACAAATTATTGAGTGTAGAAGAATGTACAAGCTGTGCTATCTAATTTAAGAAACTTAAGATAACAAAATTTGAAAAGGAGGAAGGTTGTAGAGTCAAAACTTAAAAATGACTCTCAACTTATCCTCTAAACGAATGAGATTTGCTTTTTAGTAATTAAGGAGGATTTATAAATGAAGGCCGTCAATTGGAATACCCAAGAAGATATGACGAATATGTTTTGGCGTCAAAATATTTCTCAAATGTGGGTAGAAACAGAATTTAAAGTATCAAAAGATATTGCAAGTTGGAAGACACTAACTGAAGACGAGAAGAATACATTCAAACGTGCGTTAGCAGGATTAACAGGATTGGATACACATCAAGCGGATGATGGTATGCCGTTAATTATGTTACACACAACAGACTTACGTAAAAAAGCAGTGTATTCATTTATGGCAATGATGGAACAAATTCATGCGAAAAGTTATTCACATATATTTACAACTTTACTTCCATCTAGTGAAACAAACTATTTACTAGATACTTGGGTAATAGAAGAGCCTCATTTAAAATATAAATCTGATAAAATTATTGAAAACTATCACAAATTGTGGGGCAAAGAAGCCTCTATATATGATCAATATATTGCAAGGGTATCAAGTGTATTTTTAGAAACCTTCTTATTCTACTCTGGTTTCTATTATCCTTTGTATTTAGCTGGACAAGGTAAAATGACTACTTCTGGTGAAATCATTAGAAAGATTTTACTAGACGAATCAATCCATGGTGTGTTTACAGGATTAGATGCTCAAAGTTTACGTAACGAACTATCTGAAAATGAAAAACAAAAAGCAGATAAAGAGATGTATAAATTATTAGAAGATTTATACGCTAATGAAGTATCTTATACACATATGTTATACGATGATATCGGCTTAAGTGAAGATGTATTGAACTATGTCCAATACAATGGAAACAAAGCATTATCTAACTTAGGCTTTGAACCATACTTTGAAGAAAAAGAATTTAATCCTATCATTGAAAATGCATTAGATACTACAACTAAAAACCATGATTTCTTCTCAGTTAAAGGTGACGGATACACATTGGCATTAAATGTAGAAGCCTTACAAGACGAAGATTTCATTTTTGATAATTAATTATCAAAGACTAACATTAATAAGCCACTAGATTCAGTGTTGTTGATAACAACTACGAATTTAGTGGCTTATTTTTGTATCAAAAAGAGTACATCGTATTTGAACAAAAATAAATATTTACTTATGTATAAAAATACTATTGAAATTCACGTCTGTAATCTTTAATATTAACAACAATGATAATATTATCGGTGATAACGATTATCATTTTAATACATATAGCAAGATGAGGAGAATTATTAGTGAAGTTTTTATTTAAGGGTTATGTTTTACTTATTTTATTAGTTTGTTTAACTATAGTCTCCTTATTTGTTGGAGTGAGTCAGCTTTCTCTTTCAGATATTTTCCACTTAAGTGAAGAGCAACAAAATATTTTGTTCTCAAGTCGTATTCCACGGACGGTTAGTATCCTACTTTCAGGTAGTTCACTCGCGTTAGCAGGATTAATTATGCAACAGATGATGCAAAATAAATTTGTAAGTCCAACTACGGTAGGAACAATGGAGTGGGCCAAGTTAGGTATTTTAATTTCGCTAATCTTTTTTCCGAAAGGTCACATCCTAATCAAGTTGCTATTTTCAGTAGGATTGAGTTTAGCAGGGACATATTTATTTGTGAAGTTAATTAATTTGATTCGTGTTAAAGAAGTTATATTCGTACCATTATTAGGAATTATGATCGGTGGTATTGTATCTAGCTTTACTACTTTTATTGCGTTAAGAACCAATGCATTACAAAGTATTGGCAACTGGATGAATGGTAACTTTGCAATTATCACAAGCGGACGTTATGAAGTGCTTTATCTTGTAGTTCCATTACTCATTATCGCATTTATTTTTGCGAATCATTTTACGATTGCTGGTATGGGGAAAGACTTTAGTCATAATTTGGGTGTAAGTTATGAAAAAATTATAAACATTGCATTATTTATTACAGCAGCATTGACGGCTTTAGTTGTTGTTACTGTAGGTACTTTGCCATTTTTAGGTCTCATTGTACCTAATATTATTTCAATGTATAGAGGGGACCATCTGAAAAATGCACTTCCACATACGTTGATGTTAGGGTCAATATTTGTATTATTCGCTGATATCATCGGTAGATTAATCGTTTATCCTTATGAAATTAATATTGGATTAACGATAGGTGTATTTGGGACAGTGATATTCCTAATCTTACTAATGAAAGGTAGAAAGCATTATGCAAATTAGTTCTAACAAGAAAATCATCATATTAATTATTGCGACAATTTGCATGGCAGCATTTTACTTATTAGTAGGTTTAGACTTTGAAATTTTTCAATATCAATTTCAGAGTCGATTAAGAAAATTAATACTTATACTCATTGTTGGTGGTGCTATAGGGGCATCAGTTGTTATATTTCAAGCGATAACAACGAATCGATTATTAACACCATCAATCATGGGTCTCGACTCTGTTTATCTATTTGTAAAAGTGTTGCCAGTTTTTTTAGTCGGTACGCAAGCAGCAGTGGTTACAAATGTGTATTTAAACTTTTTTGTGACGTTAATTGCGATGGTCTTATTTTCATTATTGCTTTTTGAAGGCATGTTTAAATTAGGACATTTCTCAGTATATTTCATTTTACTTGTAGGAGTCATCTTAGGAACATTCTTCCGAAGCATTACTAGCTTTATTCAGCTAATCATGGATCCTGAGTCATTCTTAGCGGTTCAAAGTGCCATGTTTGCGAGTTTCGAAGCCTCAAACTCACGATTGGTATTAGTATCTATATGTTTATTGCTTGTCTTAATTATTATTACCGTGATAATACGTCCATATTTAGATGTACTACTACTTGGAAGAGCACAAGCAATCAATTTAGGTGTTTCTTACGAGACAATGACGCGCTTGCTACTCATATTAGTGGCACTATTAGTTTCTATTTCCACTGCTTTAGTTGGTCCTGTTACATTTTTAGGATTACTAACTGTAAATTTAGCCCATGAATTAATGAAGACATATGAACATAAATATATATTGCCAGCGACGATATTAATTAGTTGGATTAGTTTATTTATGGCGCAATGGATCGTTGAGAATTTATTTGAAGCGACAACAGAGTTTAGCTTAATCATTGATTTAATCGGTGGAAGTTACTTCATTTACTTACTTATCAAAAGGAGAAGTGCAAATTGATTGAAATTAAAAATTTAGACAAAGCTATACAGAATAAGCCAATTTTAAAAAATATTAACGTCGACATTCAAAAAGGTAGACTAACATCGCTTATAGGACCTAATGGCGCCGGTAAAAGTACTTTACTGTCTGCTGTTAGTCGTCTGTTTGAGTATGAAAAGGGAACAATTAAGATTGAAGGTAAAGCTGTCGTAGATTATAAAAATGATGATTTAGCTAAAAAATTAAGTATTTTAAAACAAACAAATCATACAGAAATGAATATAACAGTTGAGCAATTAGTTAATTTTGGTCGATTTCCATATTCAAAAGGTCGTATGAAGAAAGAAGATTATGAACAAGTTGAATATGCCCTAGACTTATTGCAACTCCAGAATATTCGTCATCGAAATATAAAAACGTTATCTGGTGGTCAAAGACAACGTGCTTATATTGCAATGACAATTGCTCAAGATACAGATTATATATTATTAGATGAACCGTTAAACAACCTAGATATGAAACATTCTGTACAGATTATGCAGACGTTACGCCGCCTCTGCAAAGACTTAAATAAAACGATTGTCATTGTTCTACACGATATAAATTTTGCTTCATGCTATTCAGATGACATCATTGCACTAAAAAATGGTGAAATTGTCAAAGCAGATACAAAAGATAACGTTATACAAGCTGAGATTTTAAAAAAATTATACGAGATGGATGTTCATATCGAAGAAATTAGAGGACAACGAATTTGTTTGTATTACGATGAAGACACTTTTGACTCACTTTTATAATTAAATAATTTAACCTGATATTTCAAAGGGGTGATGCTATTCGAAGACGTAGACAAGAGAGAAGTTCAATTGATGAGCAGCATAAAGGTTAAATATTTTTAGAGGAGTCGTACATATGAAAAAAACAGTCTTATTTTTAGTATTATCTTTAGTATTAGTTTTATCAGCTTGTAGTAATGAATCAAGTAGTAACGATTCAGGTTCTAAGAGTGATAGCAAAGATTCAAAAGAAACTGTGAAAATTAAGAATAATTTCGAAGCTTCAGGTAAAGAACGAGATGGTAGTGACGCTAAGAAAGTAAGCAACACTGTTGAAGTTCCTAAAAATCCTAAAAATGCAGTAGTCTTAGATTATGGTGCTTTAGATGTACTTAAAGAATTAGGTGTGGCTGATAAAGTAAAAGGCTTACCAAAAGGTGAAAACAACGAATCATTACCTGATTTCTTAAAAGAATTTAAAGATGATAAATATGTTAACACCGGAAATCTTAAAGAAGTTAATTTCGACAAAGTAGCTGCTGCTAAACCAGAAGTTATATTTATCTCAGGTAGAACGGCAAATCAGAAGAATTTAGATGAATTCAAAAAAGCTGCACCAGACGCTAAAATCGTTTACGTAGGTGCGGATGAGAAAAACTTAGTTAAAGACATGAAGAAAAACACTGAAAACTTAGGTAAAATTTACGACAAAGAAGATAAAGCCAAAGACATTAACGAAGACTTAGATGAAAAAATATCTGAAATGAAAGATGAAACTAAGAAGTTCAATAAAACTGTAATGTATTTATTAGTAAATGAAGGTGAATTATCAACATTTGGTCCTAAAGGTCGATTTGGTGGTTTAGTATTTGATACATTAGGCTTTAAACCAGCAGATGAGAATGTTAGCAATAGTCCACATGGTCAAAACGTAAATAATGAATATATTAGCAAGCATAATCCAGATGTTATTTTAGCAATGGACCGTGGTGAAGTTGTAGGCGGAGAATCAACTGCTAAAAAAGTGTTAAGTAATAATGTTATTAAAGACGTTAATGCAGTTAAAAATGATAAAGTATATCAATTAGATCCTAAATTATGGTACTTTGCTTCTGGTTCAACTACAACAACTATGAAACAAATTGATGAATTAGAAGAAGTAGTCGATAAATAAATTGATGGTATAAGTTTTCAATATCGCCCAGAATAGGGCGATATTTTTTTGACTAAAATTAGTGTTGAAAATTATTTTATAATAAAGTAATATAATTTAAGTGATATTGATAATTGTTATCACTTAATATTGCAACTAGAGAATGTTGCAACGATGAAGAAAATAATTTTGTTTTTAATATTAAGTCTTACTTTAGTCTTAACAGCGTGTGGTAAAAGCTCTGACGGTAACAATGATACTTCGAAGAGGAATGACATTAAAGACATAGTTCAAATTGAAAATAATTATAAGACAAGAGGCGAGAAAAAGATAAAAGTGATGCCAAAGAAATTAAAGAAACTGTTGATGTGCCGAAGAATCCAAAACGTGCAATTGCCTTTGATTATGGTGCCGTTGATGTATTAAAAGCGTTTGGCGTTCAATACCGCATTATTGGATTACCTAAAGGCGAGAAAAATGCTGCGTTACCTGAATTTCCTTCAGAATTCAAAGATGATAAATACATCAATACTGGTAATTTAATACAAATTAATTTTAATAAAATAGCTAAATCTAAACCAGAGGTCATTTATATTTCTGGAAGAACAGCAACAGTGAAGAATATAGATGAACTTAAAAAAGCTGCACCAGACGCTAAAATCGTTTATGTTGGTGCCAGTGAGAAAAATTATATAAATGATATGAAATCTGTAACAACTAAATTAGGAAAAATTTATGGTAAAGAAGATAAAGCTAAATCATTAATTGAAGAGTTGAATGAAAAATAGCGGATACAAAAACGAAAGTTGAAAAATTAGATAAGAAAATAATGTATCTTTTAGTTAATGAAGGTAAATTATCTACATTTGGACCAGGTGGTAGATTTGGAGATTTAATCTAGGATACATTAGGATTTAAACCTACAGATGAGCATGTCAAAGCAAGTCCACATGGCCAAAATATTAATAATGAGTATATTACAAGTAAAAATCCTGATATTATCTTAGCAATGGATAGAGGACAAGTTGTAAGTGGCAAATCAAGTGCAAAACAAACGTTATCTAATGATGTAATTAAAGATGTAAATGCAGTTAAAAATGGTAATGTTTATGAATTAGATCCTAAACTATGGTACTTTAGCGCTGGTTCAACTTCGACAATAATCAAACAAATTGATGAATTAAATCAAATCTTGAAAAAATTAAAATAATAAAAACTCAAAGTATAAAGGCTTAGTAACAATTGAAAGATTGTTACTAAGCCTTTATTATAATTCAAAATATAAATGATAGTGGAATTTACAACGACTATTAAAATGTGCTTGGCATTTAGGACATAGCTCTGTCATCATATAATCTTGAATAGACATTTCATGTTTACATACACCACACATAATTGCCTTTTCATCAAATTCTTGTTCTGACCATCTTTTGATAGGATGTGTTTCGTGTTCTTCGTGACATTGATAACACGGATAATATTTATTGCAGCATTTGAATTTTATTGCTATAACATCTAAAAAAGTATGGTAATGTGTGCATCGTGTTTCATTGTCTACAAGTGAGCCATAAACCTTTGGCATCATTCATCGTCTCCCATCAACATATATAGTTGCTATTCTTCAGGATGCTCTCCAATAATTCGAACTTCACGATGAAGTTCGACATCGAATTTTTCTTTCACTACTTTTTGTACGTGATGAATTAAATCTTCATAATCAGTAGCTGTTCCATTATCTACATTAACCATGAATCCTGCATGTTTTTTAGAAACTTCTACGCCACCAACGCGATAACCTTGTAAATCTGAATCTTGTATTAATTTTCCTGCAAAATGACCCGGTGGTCTTTGGAACACACTACCACATGATGGGTATTCTAGTGGTTGTTTAGACTCACGACGTTCAGTTAAGTCATCCATCTTCGCTTGAATTTCGTCTAATTTTCCTGGTTCAAGTGTAAAAGCAGCTTCAAGTACAACTAAATGTTGCTTTTGTACAATACTATTTCTGTAATCTAATTCTAATTCTTTATTAGTAAATTGAATTAAATCACCTTCTTCATTAACACAAAGCGCGTAGTCGATACAATCTTTGATTTCACCACCATATGCGCCAGCATTCATGTAAACAGCTCCTCCGACAGAACCTGGAATGCCACAAGCAAATTCTAAACCTGTTAACACATGGTCTCTAGCAGCACGTGAAACATCTATAATTGCAGCACCGCTTCCAGCAATAATAGCATCATCAGAAACATTAATATGCTTTAATGATAATAAGCTAATAACAATACCACGAATGCCACCTTCACGAATAATAATGTTTGACCCATTTCCGAGGTATGTGACCGGGATATCTTTTTCTTTAGCGTATCTTACAATAGCTTGTACATCCTCATTTTTAGTGGGAGATAAATAAAAGTCTGCATTTCCACCTGTCTCGGTGTATGTATATCGTTTTAAAGGTTCATTTACTTTAATAATATCTTCAGGTATTAAGGATTTTAAATCTTGTAAGATGTCTTCTTGCTTTAACATAAGTACATCCTTTCTTCTCTTCTATAATCTAATTTTTATTATAGCAATTTTATAGATGATTTGCGAAAACGACAACAGAATTCAAAGTTTTACAACTTTTGAAATATATCTTCAAAGTATTTCTGTTTTTGATTTTCGTATGGCCTTATATAATTAACATGTTGGATAATAGAAGTCTTTTTTTCTGAAAAGTGACGTGCTATATCTGATTGTGTTGCAAGTACTTTGTCTACTTCAATATACTGTTCGAATAAGGGTGTGTCCATTTGAATAATGTGTAGGCGAATGGTTTGTCTCAAATCAATCATATTATTGAATTTAGCCATCATAACTTTCTTCTTATAGGGGTGATGGAGACGATAAAAGCCTAAATAATTTAATCGTTTCTCATCTAGAGCTGTGATATCATGTAAATTATTTACACCAACTAAAACATCTAAAATGGGCTCAGTTGCATAATTAAAATGACTTGTGCCTCCAATATGTTGCGTGAACTTTACAGGAGAATCTAGTAAGTTGAATAATGATGTTTTAGTCTTTTGATATAATGTGTCATATTCAGATTGAGTGTCGCCATGAATAAAAGGTTGAACGGTTGAGTACATTCGTATCTCCTTTAAATTATAAGTTTTGACAAATTCTGAAATACTATAACACAAATCATTTTCAATATAAATAGCTTTAGGTATAATACGTGTTGATAGGAGTGCATTTATGAAGAAATTAGCAATACTTTCTATAATGTTGATATGTGGCATATTGCTCTCATCGTGTGGCAATCAAAGTAGCGCGGACTTAAAGGATTTTCAAACACAACTTAATAAGGTTGAAGATGAGAAGAAAGATCTTAAAACTGTAATGGACAAGATTCACTTGAAACAATTGGATCAATTGAGCAAGACGGACACCACTGATAAGAATAAAAGAGAGTTTGAAGCACTACAAAAAGATATTAACAAACACTTAATTCCTCAATTTAAAAAATATGAAAAGTCAGCTAAACAATTACCAGCTGAACATCAAGATGTTAAAGACTTAAAGAACAAGTACTTAGAAAATGTAAAACAGGAAAAACAATCTATATATGATATTAAAACCTTTGTAGATTTATGTAATAAGTCAATTAAGGCGAATGAAGATATCTTGGATTATACAAAGTTATTTGAAAGTAATCGCTCACAAGTAGAAACGCAAATTAAAAAGGCAACTAATCAAGAAGATGCCAATCAGTTAACATCTAAAATTGAAAGTAACAATCAAAATCTTAAAGAAGCTGCACAAAAATACTTAGAAAGTGATGATACTAATTCTAAGAAAGCAATTGACGAACATATTAAACCGTTAATTGAGAAGCAAATTACAGAATTAAACCAAACCAATATTACTGACCCAAAAGTCAACAGTGCTCGCAAAAATGCGATTGAAATGTATTATAATTTATTGAATTACTATGACACGCGAGAAACTACCATTGAAATAGATAAAAAACTTTCTAAAATTGATGTAGAAAAGTTACCGAAAACGGGTAAAGAATTAAGTGAGGATAAAAGTGGTTTTTCCGAAGATTTGAAAAAGTTAAAAAAGCAATAGATAGACATAGTTGATAAAATTAAAATTTCTGGTTAACAATGGACTTTGAAATGTGTATAATTGAACCCATTGAGTAGTTTATAAAGATTATAAAGAGCAACATGGGCACAAATAATTTTAGAGGTGAATAGAATGGCTATAAAGCTAAGTTCGATTGACCAGTTTGAGCAAGTACTTAAAGATAATAAATATGTATTTGTATTTAAACATAGTGATACTTGTCCAATCTCAGCAGATGCATACGATCAATTTAATAAATTTTTATATGAAAGAGATATGGATGGCTATTACTTAGTCGTTCAAGAAGAAAGAAAACTTTCTAACTATATCGCTGAAAAGACAAATGTGAAACATGAATCGCCACAAGCATTCTATTTTATTGATGGTGAAGCAACTTGGAATGCTAGTCACAGTGATATTAATGTATCTTCATTAGCTCAAGCTGAAGAATAACAACTATCAACAATTAAAAATAGTAAACGTGTTTAGGTTAAAAATAATAGTTTAGACTGCATTATAAAGTGCAGTAGCTGACAAATCTGAGAGACTGGCCACACAATGGCTTCTCAGCTCTAGTCATCCATGCAGGAGTGGGCAATGAATTCTAGATGAATTCCGTATCACTCCTGTTTTTATTTATCTATTTGCAACAGCTATTATTATGAAAAGTAGAGACAACCCATGTATAATGTGAAAGTGAAGTCGAATGTATAACATCTAAATCAATATATAAATAAAGAAAATGGCATGAGGTGATTAACAGATGAAAATATTAGTAGCAATGGATGAATTTAACGGTATAATCTCAAGTTATCAAGCGAATCGCTTCGTTGAAGAAGCGGTAGCCAGTCAAATTGAAGATGCTGATATTGTACAAGTGCCATTATTTAATGGGCGTCATGAACTAATGGATTCGGTGTTCTTATGGCAATCAGGTACGAAATATAGAGTAAATGTGCATGATGCGGATATGAAGGAAGTTGAAACAGTTTATGGTCAAACTGAACAAGGATTAACTATAATTGAGGGGAATTTATTTATAAAAGGACAAAAACCGGTTGAACAACGTTCAAGTTACGGTTTAGGAGAAGTAATTATAGATGCACTGAATAATGGAGCCGATAACATTGTTATTTCACTTGGTGGCATCGATAGTTTCGATGGTGGTATTGGGATGATGCAAGCTTTAGGTGTTCAATTCTATAATGATGAAGGAGAACTTCTAGATGCACGTGAAGGTGCTCAAGTGATTAAATTTATTCGTCGAATAGATTTTTCTGCAATACCTCAAAATTTCAAAGATGCCCATATTAAATTGATGTCTGATTTTTCTAGTAAATTATATGGTAAGCATAGTGAAATTATGAAGACTTATGAAACACATCAAATGACACGAGAAAAAGCGGCAGAAATAGATAATTTAATTTGGTACTTCAGTGAGCTTGTTAAAAATGAAATGAAAATTGCTATGGGTCCTATCGAAAGAGGTGGCGCTGGTGGTGGTATTGCAGCATTATTAAATGGATTGTACGATGCTGAAATATTAACAAGTCATGAATTGGTTAACCAAATAACACATTTAGATGATTTAGTTTCTCAGGCGGATTTAATCATCTTTGGTGAAGGTGTTAAAGAAGAGGATCGCTTACTTGAAACAACGACTTTAACGATTGCAGAATTAGCGCAAAAACATAATAAACCTGCTATTGCTATTTGTGCGACTGATGACAAATTTGATGTCTTTGATCAGTACCATGTTACAGCAATGTTTAATACTTTCGTAGAGATGCCAGAAAGATACACAGACTTTAAAATGGGTATACAAATTCGACACTTTACTGTTCAAGCACTTAGATTATTAAAAACGACATTAAATAATGTATAAATGAATAACTAACAAAAGGCAAACCGCAATTACCTATATAAGCATGGTAATTACGATTTGCCTTATTCATTATGTTTATTTATGGTGATGTGTGACTTCTTGAGCAATACCAATGATGACTTGCACTGCTTTCTCCATTACATCGATTGACGCATATTCAAAAGGTCCATGGAAATTACCGCAACCTGTAAATATATTAGGAGTTGGTAAGCCTTTAAATGATAATTGTGAACCATCAGTTCCACCACGAATAGGTGCAGTGTTTGGTTCTATACTTAAATCATTGAACACTTTTTTAGGAATATCAATAATATATGGATGTGGTTCAATCTTTTCAGCCATATTATAATATTGATCTTCTATATCTACTTTCACTGGGAAATCTTCATAATGGACATTAATATCGTCACGAATTTCTAATAATTTTTTCTTACGTAATTCGAATGATTCTCTATCATGATCACGAATGATATAATGTAATGTTGTTTTTTCAACATTACCTTCGAATTTCATCAAATGATAAAATCCCTCATAGTCTTCCGTACGTTCAGGAACTTCGCCAGCGGGTAGTAGACTATGAAATTGATGGCCTAATGAGATAGCATTGACCATGATGTTTTTAGCAGATCCTGGATGGACATTCACACCATGTGTAGTTATCTTAGCCTCAGCGGCATTAAAACTTTCAAATTGTAATTCTCCAAATTCACTGCCGTCCATTGTATAAGCGAAATCTGCATTGAAACGTTCCACATCGAATTTATGAGGACCTCGTCCAATTTCTTCGTCTGGCGTGAATGCGATACGGATTCGACCATGCTTGATTTCTGGGTGTTCTATTAAATATTTTACTGCTTCCATGATTTCGACAACTCCAGCTTTATCATCTGCACCTAACAGTGATGTGCCGTCAGTAATCATTAGCGTATGACCTACAAGTTTTTTTAATTCTGGAAAAGTTTCTTGACTCAATACTCGACCAGTATCACCTAATTTAATTGTTTTACCATCATATTGTTCTACAATTTGCGGATTCACATTGCTGGCATTAAAATCTGGTGATGTATCAACATGTGCCAGGAACCCAACGGTAGGGACGTCGAAAGATACATTGCTTTCTAACGTCGCAAATAAATATCCATTGTCGTCGAGATCCGTTTCTAAGCCAAAACCTTCAAGTTCTTGTTGTAATAAACGCAATAAATCCCATTGCTTCTCAGTTGAAGGTGTAGTTGAAGATTCCGGATTAGATTGTGTATCAATTTTTACGTAACGTGATAATCTATCTATAAGCTGTGCTTTCATAGCAAGACATCCCCTTAGACTCTATTATTCATATTATAAGATTTTCTATATGTTTTACCTTTAATTTTATCATAATACTGCTTTATACGTGTGTAAATATAGTAGAGGATTTCTGCTACTAAAATGCCGAATGCGATTGAACCAGAAATAAGTGTAACTTCTAAGAAAGTATTCACTGCTTGCGTATAATCATTTGAGACTAGATAACGTGTTGCTTCATATGCAGTTCCACCTGGAACAAGTGGAATAATTCCGGGCACTATAAAAATGATAACAGGGTGCTTATAACGACGACTCATAACATGGCTAAGTAACCCGAGTATTAAACTTCCTAGAAATGAGGCACCTACTTTTCCTAAATCCATATCTACAGTGAATTGATAAATTGTCCATGCTACAGCACCTACAAAACCACATGCTGCGAGTAGTCGCTTCGGTGCATTGAAAATAATTGAGAAGAGTACTGTAGAAATGAAACTAATAGTAAAATGGAATAAATAAAATAACATTTATAAACAGCCTTTCTTAAATAATTAGTAAAACGATGGCTACACCAGCACCGATGGCGAATGAAGTTAATGCAGCTTCCACGCCTCTAGACATTCCAGCTAATAATTCACCAGCCATTAAATCTCGAATTGCATTACAGATTAATATACCAGGTACAAGTGGCATTACACTTGAAATGGTAATGATATTTTGATTCGTGGCAATACCAAGTTTGGTAAATGTGGCTGCAATAGTGATGACGACAGCGGAAGCAACGAATTCTGAGAAGAATTTAATTTTAATAAAACGCTGTACTAAACTAAAAGTAAGAAAAGCAGCTCCACCAGCTATAACAGCAATCCAGCAGTCAGATGCTACACCGCCAAACATGAATAAAAAGAATCCGCAGGCAATTGCAGCAGCAAAAAAGTTTAGTAAAAATGAATATTGCAATGATGCTCGGCGCAAATGAATTAATTCAGATTTTACTTCATCAATGGTTAATTCATTTCTGGAAATTTTTCTAGATAAACTATTAGTGAGTGCGATTTTTTCTAAATCTGTAGTACGTTCACGGATTCTAATAAGTCGTGTATTTGTTCGATCATTGAGTGAAAAGATAATGGCTGTTGATGTTACAAAGCTATATGTATCATGTAAACCATAACTATGAGCTATACGATTCATCGTATCTTCAACACGATAAGTTTCCGCGCCAGCTTCTAGAAGAATTCTACCAGCTATTAAAACTACATCAATCACTTTATTTTCATCGATAATAGTGATTGAATCTGACATAAACGGCACCTCCGTAACATTAGATAATTGAATTTATTTCAATAGACAATTTGAAGTGTACAACTTGCACACGTAACTTGCAATAGTACGTTTAGTATTCATACCACATCTAGGCCGTTGCTAACATGAAATTAAGTATAATTACATATAAAAAGTGGCTCTACGTCAAATCGGACTGATGAGTCCAAATATTGAGATTAAGCAACCTTAGGTTGTTTAATCTCTTTCTTTGTTGTTGAGGCAAATAGTCGCGAAGTTATAATAATTCGATTACGCAAATTATCATAATTTCTATAACCAAAAGATACCCTTTTAATGAGTTTGATTTTATTATTAATTCCTTCTAACGGACCGTTGGTCAGGTTAGAATATGTCATAGTATTTTCAATGAAAGCTGCTAATCGTCTTAAAGTTCTAATGACTGGGCGTAATTTAGTACACACATCTGAAAGATGAATAGAAAAGAGTTTATGATTAAATTTCTCTATTTGATTTTCTTTTAATAATCTTCTTAGCTCATGAACGTAGTGATATGTATTAAATAATTCTATATCTACACCTAATAAGTAATTTATAATGCCTTTTTCGGTTTTCCACTCTTTAAATAAATGGACTTTATGATAATTAAATGCTTCTAGCGTTTCAAAAGGTTTAAGAAATAGTTTCCAATATCGTT
>NZ_MAON01000009.1:0-21461 GCF_001922505.1 Staphylococcus sp. MB377
GAATGATGAACGTTTACACCACGTTCTCTTAATATTTCAGATATATCACGATAGCTCAATGCATATCTTAGATAGTAGCCAACGGCTACAGTGATAACATCCTTGTTAAATTGTTTATATCTGAAATAGTTCATACAGAAGACTCCTTTTTGTTAAAATTATATTATAAATTCAACTTTGCAACAGAACCGAAATTATAGATAGAGTGAGTATTAATGGTAGAGATAAATTAATTCTAAAAGATGCCTTAGGATATCAGACAGAAAAAGATATAACAGGAATAAAGGATTTAAAAATTAGTACATCTCAAAAAAAATCTTGGTTAACGTTAGAAGACATTAAAATAGCTACGATGAGTCTAAGAGATAAACAATTACTGTTAAAAATGATTATAGGTTTAATAATATTTGGGGTCCCTACAGGGTATTTTGTGTGGAACTTCATCAGTGTCGTTGATGATTGGGATAGAATAATGCACGCAAATGATATATTTATGTATATGGGTCTTTTCACGTTACCATTAATGGTAACAGTTGAGTTATATGTAGTTGCATTTATTATTACCAAAAATTTATTTAAAAAGAAAAAATGATAACAAATTTAGATTAAGAGAAAATAACTTATCAAAGGTCGTATATTAGAACATGATATATATAGTTCGCCTATCTATCAAGAATCAATCTAGTCGCAGAGAGGGATCATTACTTTGCTAATCATTTTCGTTAATTGGACTATAACATTGGTTGGTGGAGAAATGTAAAAGACTATTATTATTGATTTTGTAGGATTTTTTTGGTTAATAAGTCTTTTCTTATACTATCAACAATACGGTAATTAGCTTGTCAAAGGATTTTACTCTTTCCAATCAATTGTGGATTTGTATCGGTGTAGAAAGTATTTTGTACCAAGCGTCTACCTGCTTTATTTCTAATGAAAAATCAGTTAGTAAATCTTTAATCATTTTTCTCTTAGAAAACCAATTTGAACGGTTCTGAGAAATATAATATAAAGATAAAAAATTGACATATGATTTATACAGTGCTAAAATTTAAAATGTATATAGGAGAGGTCTTGCCACAAGTAGACATTGAAAAAATAGAGAGTCCATGCTAAAAGTTGGAATTGAAAAAATGGAGAGGTCTTGCCACAAGTAGACATTGAAAAGCGACCAAATATTTGGTCGCTTTATTTTTATACTGTAGGAGAAATTATGAAATTATACTATGTTGATGAAGATTATATTAATGAATTAAGAAATGTAGATGAGAGAGTATTATTAAATAAATCCACTCGTCCTTATTTAGGAGTTGTATTATCTATTAATGATCTTAATTATTTTGTCCCCTTAAGTTCCCCTAAAGAAAATAAAAAACTAAATAATCAACTATCAATAAAATTGTTTGAGGTTAATAATATTCAAAATAGATTAGGATATCTATTATTTTTAAATATGATACCTGTTCCTGATAAATATCTTTCTAAAATAGATATGCAATACATAAAGGAGCAAGATTTAGAATATTATAACTTATTAACTAACCAATTAATTTTTATTAGGCAAGAAAATCAAAGAATCGTAAATAAAGCCCAAAAAGTATATAAAAATGCTGTGATAAAAAAAGTTTCATTTTTTGAATCAATGTGTGTAGATTATTTAGCATTGGAAAGATATGTGAAAGATTTAAAACAGTAAAAAAGATAATTCTGTCAATAATTCCCCTCAACATACTCAGAAGAATTTTAGTGTAAAGTCTTTGTAATTGTCTATCTTAGTTAATTAGATGTTTACTATTATTTCTATATTAATATATAGCTAAAATTAATAAAATAGAAGTCATTAGCTGAATTACTTATGAATCAAAATAAATTTTATATACAAAATGTCATTTTTGAGTACACCCTAATCATACAAAGAGAGTTATTGAATTTATAATAACTTAAACGTATGATTAGGGTGTATATTAATTGTGGAGTGAAAATGAATGATTATAGGTTATGCAAGAGTATCTTCGGTAGATCAGAATTTAGAGAGACAGCTAGATAATTTGAAAACATTTGGCGTAGAGAAAATATTTACAGAGAAACAATCGGGAAAGTCAGTAGAAAATAGACCCGTATTTCAAGAAGCACTTAACTTTGTGAGAATGGGCGATAGATTTGTAGTAGAATCGATTGATCGCTTAGGTCGTAATTATGATGAAGTGATTAACACAGTTAATTATTTAAAGGATAAAGAAGTTCAATTGATGATTACTAGTTTACCTATGATGAATGAAGTGATTGGTAATCCACTATTAGATAAATTTATGAAAGATTTAATCGTTCAAATCTTAGCAATGGTTTCAGAACAAGAACGAAATGAAAGTAAACGTAGACAAGCACAAGGTATTCAAGTTGCGAAAGAAAAAGGTGTGTATAAAGGACGCCCTTTACTATATTCACCTAATGCTAAAGATCCTCAAAAACGTATTATCTACCATCGTGTTGTTGAAATGTTAGAAGAAGGCAAAGCAATTAGTAAGATTGCGAAAGAGGTTAATATCACAAGACAGACAGTTTATAGAATTAAAAATGGTAAGGGATTATCTTGATAAATGGATTGTTAATGCAAATGAGATCTTCTCACAGCGTCCTAAATTATATGTTATTCATCTATTATGAGATTCTAATAATAAGACAAGAAAAGAGAGTGCGAATTCGCACTCTCCTTTTGTGTAGTACTATTGAAATTTTGTCTTAAAAACGAACGTAATTTAGAAATAATATTTATTGGTATTTCAAGAATATATATATAATTATTTACTAAGTCCATTTAAAAAAATTTGAGAGAACTTGTTCATAAGTTTAATTCTTTCATTAATATTTTGTTCATGTGTAAAGGTAACAATTCCATTAACAGCGTTTGCTGCTATTTTACTAACAGCATTAACATCATTAATACACCATTCGCCATTTAAATTACCCTCCTTAAAAATTACATGATAAGCATCTATATATTTGTTTTCTAATTTATTCATTTTTTCATTAATGCTATTAGTTTTATAATATTCAGTGCAAAATTCAATTATTGCGTTTTGAAGTGGATAATAGTATTCGGTTGTTAAAGATAGTTCATTATATAAATAAAATTTTTCTCTATTAGTTTTACATTTGATTTGTTCCTTTTTCCACTGTTCTTGCCATTTAGATTCTTCTATATTTAAAATTTCTAAAAATAGATTTTCTTTTGTTTTAAAGTGATAATAAAGATTCCCTTTACTACTTTCTGATAATTTAACAATTTCTCCAGTAGTAGTGGCATTATATCCATTTTTTATAAATAATTCCTTTGCGACACCTAGTATTTTATCTTTCAAGTTCATCACGCCTTTAATGAGTATTAAGTACTATCAATGATAGCACAAAAAATTCAAAGAATAATTGTATAACACAATACAGCCATTTAAATTTCGCAAGATTTTTTGTTGTAATATGTAAAAAAATAGATTACAATCCTTATAGACCGATCGCACGGTCTATAAGGATTGGAGGGAACTTAAATGATTTCATTTTTTACAAAAACTACTGATATGATGACATCAAAAAAAAGATGGACTGCACTAGTAGTATTAGCTGTTAGTTTGTTTGTTGTTACAATGGATATGACAATATTAATTATGGCTTTACCGGAATTAGTAAGAGAGTTAGAGCCTTCTGGTACCCAACAGTTATGGATAGTTGATATATACTCTCTTGTTTTAGCTGGCTTTATAATTCCATTGAGTGCCTTTGCTGATAAATGGGGAAGAAAAAAAGCATTATTAACTGGATTTGCTTTATTTGGCCTCGTTTCATTAGCTATATTTTTCGCAGAAAGTGCAGAGTTCGTAATAGCTATTCGATTTTTACTTGGTATTGCAGGTGCTTTAATAATGCCAACTACTCTTTCAATGATAAGAGTAATTTTTGAAAACCCTAAAGAAAGGGCCACTGCATTAGCTGTATGGTCAATCGCTTCATCGATAGGTGCTGTTTTTGGACCAATTATCGGAGGAGCTTTACTTGAGCAATTTTCATGGCACTCGGCATTTTTAATTAATGTACCGTTTGCGATAATAGCAGTTGTAGCAGGTTTATTTTTATTACCAGAGTCTAAGTTATCAAAAGAAAAGTCTCACTCGTGGGATATTCCTTCTACAATTTTATCAATTGCAGGCATGATTGGACTGGTATGGAGTATCAAAGAATTTTCAAAAGAAGGACTAGCAGATATTATTCCATGGGTTGTAATAGTATTAGCAATTACCATGATAGTGATATTTGTTAAACGTAATTTATCAAGTTCTGATCCAATGTTAGACGTAAGACTTTTTAAAAAGAGATCATTTTCAGCTGGTACAATTGCTGCATTTATGACAATGTTTGCAATGGCATCTGTTTTGTTATTAGCTTCACAATGGTTACAGGTTGTGGAAGAACTTTCTCCTTTTAAAGCTGGCTTATACCTATTACCTATGGCAATAGGAGATATGGTGTTTGCACCAATTGCACCCGGATTAGCGGCGCGATTTGGACCGAAAATAGTGTTACCTTCCGGAATTGGAATTGCAGCCATTGGCATGTTTATTATGTATTTCTTTGGTCATCCATTATCATATTCTACAATGGCTTTAGCATTAATTTTAGTTGGAGCTGGTATGGCTTCACTAGCAGTTGCATCTGCTCTAATAATGTTAGAAACACCTACATCAAAAGCAGGTAATGCAGCTGCTGTTGAAGAGTCTATGTATGACCTTGGAAATGTTTTTGGTGTAGCAGTACTTGGTAGCCTATCTTCTATGCTTTATCGTGTATTTTTAGATATTTCATCTTTTTCATCAAAAGGTATAGTTGGAGATTTAGCTCATGTAGCTGAAGAATCTGTAGTGGGCGCTGTCGAAGTAGCTAAAGCTACGGGGATAAAACAGCTTGCAAACGAGGCTGTAACATCATTTAATGATGCTTTTGTAGCAACTGCTTTAGTAGGTGGGATTATCATGATTATCATTTCAATAGTTGTCTATTTGTTAATTCCCAAATCACTTGATATAACTAAACAAAAATAGTACTAAACATATATTTTTAGATATTGTAGATTAGTTTATTTTTAAAATTAGTAATAGTTAAAAAGTAGAACCATTAATTTTAAATGGTTCTACTTTTTTATTATTAAGTAAAATTATAAAAGACAATTTCTTAAATTAATAATATGATATACCTATATCTAATAATTTATTAGTATTAATAAACCTTGAAAGGATGATTAACTGATGAATAGAGCAGATATTTTTAAAATATTTGATGTAGAACTTAATATAACTATATTTTTAGGAGCACTAGTAGCAACTTTCATCTATTTTATAAGTTACATGAACAATGTAAATGAATTAATTACATTATGCTTAACATTAGCTTTTCCTGCATATTTATTAAAAATTAGCAGATCGTTCGAGGTTATTTTATTAGAGGAAAAAATAAAAAATAGTAAAATCAAAATCTGTGACAAAGATAGAATTGAACGAGAGATACTGGTGAAAAAGAACCTAATAGATGAACTATTGTTTCCTAATAGAGTTATTAAAAAATATACACTGACAATTTTAATTTACAGTATAGGTATTATTATTCTTTTACTACTTTGTAATATGTTAAGTTATGGAATTGGTGAAAATGTCAATTTTATCTGGAGATTACTAGCTTGTTATGTAACGAGTGTCACAGTGATTATAGTTGCCTTGATTATAATGATAATGATATTTGATCTTATAATTGGATTACTATTAAATTTTCAAATATTTTTAAAAAATTAAAAGTATGATGACTTTTTATAATTATTCGATTTATATAATGAAAAATTAAATGATTAAACATAGAAACCTCAAAACAAACCATATTTAATAGAGTTTATGGCGCCTTATACAAATAAAGGCTATGCTGTTAAAGAATTATGTAGCTATCTTCAGATTAATATGGATGATGTTTATACTATTGGCGATAGAAAATTGATTTACCTATGTTTAATACCCTAGATAATTCTTCTGATAATTTAGTTTTTGTTAGAGTTTAACATAACTGATGATTATCAGAAGTTCCATCATTATAAAAGGTGTATCAAAGGTTTATAAACTCTTGATACACCTTTTATATTCATTTTTAATTACCAAACAGTTTACTCCAAAAACTTTTTTTAGAATGATTTTCGTTTCTGATATCCTCTTTCTGCTCACCATCTATTTTATTACCTTGTTGCGGTTCACTATCTTGTTGATTATCCTCATGTTTATCTTTACTTTCATCCCTAAAATGGGAAACCATTTTTTCTTTTTGACTATCTGAGTCACTGTTTATGGAATCCATATTTTCCATTGTTTCTTGAATTTCAATGTCCTGCCTCTTATTAGAAGAATAATTGAGTTGCCTTTCTTCTTCTAACTCAGACTCCAACCTTTGTATTTTTTTGTTACTTTCTAATGCTAATACTTGTTGGTTTTCAAGTAATTTCGACCTTTCTTGTAATTCTTTTCTATAAAATTCTATTGTCGTTTCATGACGTTTTTCTTGTTTTTCAAGTTGTTTATTTAAAGTATCTATTTGCTTTTCGAGTAGTTCAATTATTTGAACATCATATTTAGATTCGCTTTTTTTATTATCTGTTTTAACTTTCTCTGAACTTATATTAGTACTTTCAAAGCCATATTTCTTTTTATTTCTGATTACTCTTTGAATGATTTTTTCTACATCAACATCATTTTTAATGAATGAAGTATTATCCTGTTTTACTGTTTCTATATTCAATCTTTTTATATTATTAAATACAGTCTGTTTACTAACTTCCAATTCTTCACTTATTTCTTTAACGCTCTTCATATCTTCAACCCTTTATAAATACTTTATCAACCCTTTATAAATAAATTTTATCATAAATACTTTTATAAAGGGATCTTAAGCAATCTAAAAAACCTTTTATGAACACTTGACAAGATTATCGTCAAGTGTTCATAAAAGGTTTTTAGTGGGATTATAATATCTTTTATATGTTCTTTTTTAATGATATAATGTCCATAATACGTTTTAGTCCCAACTACTGGTAATAGTTGGGACTGGGTAATAAAACGTTACAATACGTTAGCTATTTAATTTGATATATGTATTATATACAACAATATCTACAGTTTGCAAGTCAAAAAGTTATGTGGATTTGTAATGTTTTATTACCTCTATTCAAATTTAATTGGAAAGAGGTTTTTTATTATGTCTCGTAAAAATATTAAAAATCAAGCAAATCAAAACTTTTATATGCTACATAAAGCATTATTTGTTAATGAAAAATATAAAAAATTAAGTGATAGTGCCAAAGTTACTTATGCAATTCTCAACGATAGAGTTAGCTTGTCGATTAAAAATAATTGGGTCGATGATAATGGGGATATATATTTCATTTTTACAAATGAAAGTCTCCAGAATATATTAGATAAAAGCAAGAATACAATTACTAAAATAAAAAAAGAACTTCAAGCAGTAGGGTTACTTGAACAAATACGCACAGGATTTAATAAACCTAATAAATTATATTTGCATGATATAGAAACTAATATTAGTGTAGAAAAAAGTATTCAATCCTCATCTATAACCTATAATGACAAGGAGTCCCAAATTTTGGGACTCCAGAATCCCGAATTTTGGGACTCCAGAATCTCAAAATTTGGGACTCCAGAATCCCAAATTTTAGACCCTAATGATACTGAGAATAATGATACTGATTATATTAAGACTGAGAATAATGATACGAATGATTTGAATGATAATAAACTAACTTTTTCTAATAATCATACAAATCATTCAAATCACGACATTTCAAACTTTAATAATGAGGCTTTAAAATTTCAACTACTCGAAGAACTACCGCAAAGTATTCAAAACTATCTAAGTAACTTTGAAGTAGCTGAAATTAAAATTATCAAAACTGTATTATTAAAAGCCAAAACATCTTTCAACAATTCTATTAATGAATATTATTTATTAGAAGATATGGAATTTGAAATTGTTAATGTTCTTAAGCGTTTTAAAGCTACATTGATTCAAAAAAACGAAACTGTTGAAGCAATGCAAGGGTACTTAATGAAATCTCTTAAATCTGAATTTGCAGAAGTACATACGCTTAATAAACGACGTGATAATTTACCAATCACTTCTTTATTTAATCAATAATACAATTTAATAGACCAACAATGATTCAATTAGAGAATATCTTTAATTAGATGTTCTCTCAACTGCAGACAAGCTTTATTTTCAATGAAATGTAATTAATGAATTAAGTGGGACTAAAAACGAAAAGTTTTAGTCCCATTTTTATAAACAATTTTTATTCATTGTTACTACTATCAGCAATTTTTTCTTTTTAGTGGAACCCAGGTATTTGTAAGCAAGATAAATTACTTCTTTTTAAATTTATTTGGCTTATTCGTATTAATGTAGTTGGCATAAATCTTTAACAATTCTTCTGTTTCATCAGGACTTAAATGCTCACATTCAAAATACTTTTCAAGCATTGCGCCTTTTCGAATCAATCTATGTGCTCTTTCTTTTCTATCTAAATTTTTTAATCTGTGTTTTCTTAATTCTGCTTTTTCAATTTCAGCATTTATTTTTTTGAAATTTTTAAAATCATTCATCGTATCACTTACTATTCTGGTTAATTTTGTCTTCTGTTAAATTTTTGTTGTTCCTGTCGCTGCTATTTTGTTCGATATCTTTATTAAATTCTTCAATGACTTTATCCATAATTTTATACAATTCATCACTAGAATTGATTATATTTAAATCAAGTCCGTTTAAAAAATAACGACCAATTTTATTAGATAGTTGTTCTTCTTGTTTTTTCTTTTGCTCTTTCAGTTGTTCAATTTGTTGTTCTAATTGACTTAATTTCGTAATATCTGTTTGTTTGATTTTAGACATTAAAAAACTCCCTTAGTTTATCTATATAAAGCATACCATAATTCATTGGGTAAGTCGCTCATTCATGGTATAATATAACCAGTTCTTAAGACACTGCCCATTTACATGCAAATTGAAAATTGGCATAAAAATGGGCAACCATACTGGTTGATCATTATAGTTCCCACAAGGGTTTAAATTCAAAAAAGAGAGGAGGTAAAATCATGGATAAAGGTTACTTTATGTTGAGAGTGACTAACATTAATCGAGCAACTAAAAATATCGTTGCGTCAGCATCTTATCGTTCTGATGAAGCATTATATAGTGAACGTACAGATGAAAAAATTAAGTTTCGAAATCATACTGTTAAGCCTGAAACCATGATTTTAACTCCTCAAAATGCACCTGAATGGACTAAAGATAGACAGCGTTTATGGAATGAAGTCGATAAAGTCGAAAAGAATAATGCGAAAACGAAAAACCCTAGATTAGCAAAAGAAGTCTTGTTAAGTTTGCCTAATGATTTTGATAGAAAAGTACAAACAGAATTAACAAAAGATTTTATAAAAAGTGAGTTTGTAGACAAGGGAATGGTTGCTGATATTTCAATTCATAGAGATGACATGAACAATCCACACGCTCATGTTTTACTGACTCAAAGACCTTTCAATTCAGACGGTACTTGGGGGAAAAAAACAAAAACAAGAACACGATATGATGAAAACGGTCATGCAATTTTAAATAAAAATGGTAATAAAATTAGAAAACAAGAACGTTTTGCCGACTTTGATTTCAAAGAAGTTCGTAAGCATTGGGAATTAAAATTAAACCAATATTCAGAACGCGAACAAAGTTTAAGACGATATGATAGTCGTTCTTTTGAAGATCAAGGTTTAGAAAAAATTGCGGAAATTCCACTGACAAGAGAAGAATATAGACTAGAAAAAAACGAAAAAAGACGCTGTGAAAAAGAGGGTATTGAGTACCACCCCGTTACTTATTACGGACAGAAAAATGAACAGATTAGACGATATAATTGTGGCGAAATATCACAATTATTTAGTGATAAAGAGAAAGAACAAGCACAAAATGAAATTAGATTATTTATTCAAAATGCTAACGAACAAGTAAGTAAAAATGAACAAAGTTATTCTATTTTATTTGATAGATATCAACGTGATGTTGGCTATTCAGAGGCGAAAGAAACAATTAAAAATACGTTTGACAGTACGTCTACCTTTGGTCGTAAAATTCAAAATGACTTACTTAAAAATGAAATTAAGAGACGTCAATTGAAATTCTATGCTAAAAATTATGATGAAAATTATCAGTTTAGAAAAGAAATTGAAAGTAAAGGATATAGTCAACAAGAGTTTGTTAATACTGTTGAAACTAACTATAAAGCGTTACTCAATGAGAAGAATAAGTTAGAAAGTAGAGAAGAAAAACGTAAAGAGATTTATCAATCAGCTAAAGACGTTTATCTTACTGAAAGTGAGAAAAATAACATAATTGTTCAGCAAATGTACCCTAAATCTCATCATCATTTTAACTATGATGAAAAAGCATTTATTGTTGATGAGGCACAAAAAGGTAATATTATAAAAGCCACTCATGTTCAATACCTATTCAAACAAAATAATAATATTCCTACTAATGTATTACTAGAAGATACTTATAAAAAAGCGAGTAAAGATGTTTTCTTTAGTCAAAGACATCTTAAAAATTTAGAAAAAGATAGCTTTGAATATAACGTTGAGTTGCAATTCATTAGAGAAAAAGAGAAAGAAATTGAAAGTTATAAAGAACACATTGATAATGATTTAAGAATAGATATAGGCGATAGAAACTTTGAAAAAGTCAAAGACCAAACACCTAATGAGAAAGTTCAATTACTCATTAAACTTGAGAAATATAATAACATCGATCAAGAAAAAGTTATCGAAAAACATATTAATCAGGTGGATAGAAATAATAATGACAATCATCTTGAACATGAATATGAACAATCTAATCATATTAATTTACCAACTATAAATGCCAGTGACTTCCTTATGTATTATACGAATGAAACTGAAAAACAAAACAATATTAATCATAAGAAAAAGAAGAAGAAACAAGATAGAAATAACCAAATGAGAAGATAGTAGGCCGTTGAAATGATACAAAGTTTATTCGGTTCTGTTGCAAAGTTAAAAATCATGTAATATTTATACTGAAAAACGAAAAATAATTAACAGTTACGAACTATTCCATATTGAAAGTGAATTTAAGAATAGTATAGGAATCGTAAATTATGAACAAATAAATAAGAAATCACCTCAATTAAAGAAACCTAAAAAGTAAAAGTTCATTTCTATTGTTCAACCATTCAATATGTTTCAGGAATAATATTTAGCAGTAATTTAATTATATTTTACTTGGTAATCGATCAAGATATTAACCCAATAGCACCTATTTTTATCATAATTACTACAATAAGGACATTAATATCTATATTGTATATGGGTTCATTAATTAAGATTTTAGGGATAATTTAATTGAAAATTTACTTTAGAAAAAAGATTTCAGAGTAAAACTAGAAGTATTTAAAAGGTATTATCGAAATGAAAGGAGCATTAATTATGACTTTTGACCCAAGTTTAGTAAAAGTAGAAACACATATTAAAGGAAATCAGATTAATTTCGGCTCGGACCCTAGCAAAAAAGAATTTAAAGAACTATTAGTTAATGAAATAGTAAAACATATCACTACTTACTATGAATCACTCGATGAAACAAATGAGAAAATCAAAATAAATATTGAGAATAGTTTAAAAAAACACCCAAATCAATTTGATAGTGCTAAAAATATGATCAGATTTGGAAAAGATGGTGTTTTCAGAGATTATATTAATGATAAAATGGATGATGAAAAAAAATTAAATAATTTAAGTAATAAGATATTTAATGAGTTTGAACAATTAAAATATCTAGGAGAATGTTATGATTTATTAATAAATTTGCGTGGGCAGAGAAAACAAATTATTACTTCCATACAAGAATTGGAAAAATTTAAGAAAAAAATTGCTATCATTGGACAATTTAAAAATCATCATAAAAAAGATATTAAAACTTTCGATTTTATATTATCCATTAAAGTTCGAATTAAGTATAACAAAGAAAATTATTCGTTTATTATGCTGAAAAATTCATTCACAAATGCTAAATATATGATAAAGGAATTTGATAAAGTTTCTTTATACAGTTTAACAAATATTATAGATAGATATATTGTTAAAGATTCAAATGGCGAATATAAAGAAGATAAAAATGGAAATTACTTGTTAGATGATATTTTGATAAGTAAAATTAAAATATTCTATATCAAAGAGATAAAGAATGCAATAAATAAAGAAATTAAAAGAATCAATAAGTTCCGTAAAGATAACTACGATACAAAAACGGTATACGGTCATTTTCTATAAATACTAAAATCACGCCTGGATCAGGCTTGATTTTCTTTAAGTCCAAAACTTAAAGAATCCACTCTTCCATTAAATTATAAGATTATTGAACACCATATTAAATGAATACAAATAATTGTCAAATGTAATTAGTTTTGCTTTAATCATTTTAGGGTTACTTTCACATAATTCAACTTATCGGAAGTAGATATGCTTGTATATTCACAGATGATATAATAATAGAGTCGCCTATCTCTCAGGCGTCAAACTTAGACGCAGAGAGGAGGTGTTATTCATGCTAGAAATTCTTGTTCACATCACGACCACAGTCATCAGTGGTTGTATTGTTGCGTTATTTACGCATTGGCTACGTAATCGCAACGATAAATAGGCGACTATAGCCACACCTAAAAAAATCCCCTCACTACTGCAATAGTGAGGGGATTGGTGTATTCACGCTAGAATTCTTGTTAATCACATTATAACACTGGTTAATAGAGGAATGCAAAAAACTAATTTAAAGTTTTTTTACATATGAATTAGTACCATTAAAATGGTTTGGTTCGATTAACCTAGCAGCATTAATCTTTCCTTTTAATGATATTACTTGATGTTTTCGTTCCTGGTTATTTTTTATATCTTCAAAATCTTTTAAAATACTCATTCTTAAATTATTTGGGATTTTTAACTCATGATTCTTTAATATAACTCCTGTGATTTTTGCACCTTTTTTAACTGACTTATAATTTGTTTTTTTATACTTTAAAGAATGATCGAATTTTCGAGCTTCTATGTCGATATAATTAATTAATTTTTGATAATTAAAAGAATTCCCTTTGGAAAAAGTTAAATCATCTACATATAAAGTCATTTTACAATTGAACTCTTGACTAACATTAAACATATTAATAAACATTTCTTCATATGCAAAATAAGCAAGAATTTGGCTACTTGGAGAACCAGTAGGTATATAATTTAAAGTAGTTATATCAGACAATAATTTTGCAACGTCTGGTGAAGTTAACAGTTTTTTTGCAAAAAATTGATACACCCTATCACGAGAGCAATTATTATAGAAACTACGAATATCTGTTGTACAAACATATTGAGCTCCAATGTGATAATGAGCATTATCTAAATATGATTTTTCTTTGGTAGATGATATGACCCAATCAGGCTTTTCAATTTTATTGAGTAAATTGAGTACTCTTTTTTGTATAACTTTCAACTCTTTTTTAGGAGCTGTAATTTGTCTTTTGTTATTGAATGTATAGTATTCTTGTTCAATAGACTTTGAAAGTCTATTTAGATTATTTAAATCAGTTTTAAGTAATCTAGCTAACTTTTTCTTTGATTTACATTTATAAAAAGCACACTGATGGATTGGATATGTTTTTAATTGCTTCAAATCATTTTTCCTCCAATTCATCAGTGTGTTTATTCAAAATTTTTATTAATCTTTTTTGTATAAACATCTCAGGTTTACTTTTTCGTCTGTTTTCACTATAGTCTTCAGCCATTAACATAATAGTAGAAACTTTTATTTCAAATACTTGAGAATATTTATTTAATAATTCTAAAGAAGGAGTCTTTTTACTGTTTTCTATTTCAGAAAGATAGCTAGGAGATATACCAATGTCATGAGCTAAATCTTTTGCTGAAACGGAGTATAGTAGTCTTAATTTTTTTAAAACTTCTCCTATTTTCATAATAATTCACCTCTTTATTAAAAAAGAATCAGGAAGGAACTAACACATTACTTAAATAGTTCAGTAACAGAATTAAGTAGCTTGATAGATAAATGGACAATATCCAGTAATTCTTTGTAAAACTGAAATTTCCATGTGCTACTATTCTTAGTTAGTTTTACTTTTTTTGAAGAACTTTTATAATTTTTCATAGTTTTCTACTCCTTCTGTGTCTATTGGATTATATAAATATATAGACACCCCTCAGAAGAAACGGTACAAAAAAAGTTCAGCCTTCCCGATAAATTTCGTGTTCGGAGGTCCCCTCCGAAGAACACGAGGCGCTTGTAGCGCCGAGGTCTTCTCGGACTACGCAATCATCGTGCAGCGCCTTAAAAGGTAGAATGAATAGTTAAGTTCATTCCTCGAGCAAGTTGCTCCAATGTATAGGGGATTACCATTAAAAGTTCTTGAATATAATATAACACAAAGAAATTTTATTAGCAAATTAAATTCGCTAATAGTGAATTTAAGCGTATTTATATAAAGAAATTTATCTTGGTGAAGGAAATCTTATATATTAAATATATGCTAATTTACAGTACGCTCTAAATAAACAAAAATAGTCCTCTTATTAAAATAAGAGGACTATTTTTGTTTAAAATTATTCAAGACCATTCGCTTTCTAACATACTCATTTGCCATAAATTATAATATTCTCCATTTAATTTTCTAAAGTCTCTTTTTTCTCCTTCTTTTATAAATCCAATCTTTTTGTAACTTTTAATAGCTGATTTATTAAAGGCAAAAACACCTAATTCAATTCTGTGTAGTCCCAAATCTTCAAAAGCCTTTTTCAATAATTTCTTTATTATTTTAGGGCCTAATCCTTGGCCACGCATTTGCGGATCACCTACTAAAACTTTACTTAACGTGGCGGAACAATTTTTAAAATCTATATTATTTAAAGCAATATGACCTATAATTTTTTTTGAATTATTTTCTTCAATGATAACTTTATAAATTATTTTACTAGAATTTTCTTTATTTGTGTCTTTAATATATTCCTTTAATTGTTCTTCATCTAGGGGATAATTAAAATCTGTACCTGCCCATTTGACTAAAAGTTCAGGAGAGTTTATCCAGTTTATTAATAAATCAAAATCTTTCTCCTCAAAATATTCAAACTTAATCAATAAATTACTCCTTAAATAATAGGTTATTAACTATAAAAATTCAGTGAATGTTGCAATATAAACAACCACTACAATTTTTTGATACTTTCTTCATCAACTTTCTATCTTAAATTTTCGATTTTTTATAAAGCGTTTTGTATTATCTAAATAACTCTTTACAATTTACTGATTTTTAAGCTTTTGCTAATAGATTTATGCAACTTTAATATTATAAGTAAATCTATGCACTTCATCATTAAATTTAAATTCTGCCCAAATTTTATACATCCCTTTTTTAGGAAAATGAGCATAAAAGGTTGTAGAATCAGGTGATTCTGGGTGAACATGAATATAATCAGTTAATTGCTCATCAAATATAATCACATGTCCTAAAGCTCCTAAATAAGGTTGGGGAGTTAATTCTGTATTGAAAGTTAAAGGGACATGTTCATCTTCTTTAGCACTTATAGAATTTAAAGTTACATGAACTCCTTTGTTAACTTTTACCCAATTTTTATCAGAATTTAAAGATGTTGTAGAGGTTATTTTATCTCCAATTTGCAGTTCAATAGGATGAACGGAATACACATGGTTTTTTGGTGTAACATCAACAAAAGCCTGGTAAGTTCCTGGCTCTAATTGTTGGTTAATTATAAATAAACCTTCATGCTTTTTTTGAGGGTGTAGGTGGTAATATTTCTCCATGTCATTAGATACTAAAACGAAATGCATTTCTTTTTCATGCATAGTATCTAATAATGGGGCATTATTAAATTCATCTTCTAACGTAATTTCTATATTACCATCTCTATATACAACATTTGCTTTAATTTCGGGTTTGTTTGAATGATATTCATGATTATGATTCATATTTTTATCCTCCTTAATTTTTAATAAGGGCATATCATTAAACGATATGCCCAACTATTTAAATTATTTAATTACATCGTAACCTTGATCTTCAATAGCTTCTTTAAAGTCGTTGAAAGCTACTTGATTTTCATCAAATTCAACTTCCACATTCCCATTCGCCAAGCTTACTTCTGAAGATGTTACACCATCTAATCCATTTAATGCTTTTTCAATTGAATGCTTGCAATGGTCACAGCTCATACCTTCTACATTAATAACTTCGTTAGTCAATGTTGTCACCTCCTTTCAAGAAATATAAGATTCTTATAATTTCATACGTTTTAGACGTAAAGCGTTTGTGACAACACTTACAGAACTTAAAGCCATTGCTGCTCCCGCAACCCAAGGTGCTAGCAGACCAATTGCTGCTATAGGGATACCTGCAACATTGTAACCAAACGCCCAAAATAGATTTTGGCGAATATTACGAATTGTAGATTTACTTGCTTTTATTGCTTTTGGAATTAATAAAAGGTCTCCTCCTAAAATAGTTATATCAGCAGCTTCGATTGCAACTTCTGTACCTGTACCAATGGCAATACCAATATCTGCTTTAACTAGTGCTGGAGCATCATTGACACCATCTCCAACCATAGCTACTTTTTTACCTTCAGATTGAATTTCTGCTACTTTAGAAGCTTTTTCTTCTGGTAAAACCTCTGCAATAATCGTGTCTATACCAACTTGTTTTGCTATTGCTTGTGCGGTACGTTTGTTATCACCAGTTAACATAGCAACTTCAATACCTAATTCATGAAGTTTTTGAATAGCTTGTTGGGCAGTATCTTTAACTGTATCAGCTACAGCGACAACCCCTCTCAATTCGTTATCTACGCTTATAAGCATTGCAGTTTTTCCTTCTTTTTCAAATTGAGCGAGATTTGTTTCAGCTTCATTAGTTTGGATTCCTTTTTCACTCATTAGTTTTCGATTTCCGACAAAAAGTTCTTTACCATCAATTGTTGCATTTATACCGCGCCCTGGTATAGCTTCAAAATGGTCTACTTCTAAAAATTCTAATGATTTTTCTTTAGCATAACTTACGATAGCTTCAGCTAGTGGGTGTTCAGAACCTTTTTCTGCACTAGCTAACAATTGTAATGTTTGATCATCTCCACTAAAATCAGTGACTTCAGGTGTGCCATTTGTTATAGTGCCAGTTTTATCTAAAACAACTGTATTAATAGCGTGTGTACCTTCAATGTGTTCTCCACCTTTAAATAGAATGCCATTTTCAGCAGCTTTTCCGGTACCCACCATTATAGAAGTAGGCGTAGCTAAGCCTAACGCACAAGGACAAGCGATAACTAATACTGCTATTGCAGCAACTAAGGCTGGTTCAAATTGTCCCGGCTGAACTAATGAAATCCATATAATAAATGTGAAAATCGCGATACCTACAACGATAGGTACAAAATATCCAGAAATAATATCTGCTAGTCTTTGTATTGGCGCTTTAGAACCTTGCGCTTCTTCGACAACTTTAACAATGGAGGCAAGAGCTGTATCTTTACCAACTTTTGTTGCTTCAACAGTAATTGCTCCATTTTTATTCATTGTTGATCCTATAACATTATCATTTTGCATTTTTTCAACAGGAATAGATTCACCTGTCAACATTGACTCGTCAATTGAAGTCATACCTTTAATTATTTTGCCATCTACTGGTATTTTTTCTCCTGGTTTGATAACTAAATAGTCTCCTTCTTTTACCTCACTTAAAGGAACCATAGTCTCTTCACCGTTGCGTAATATACGTGCTTCTTTAGCTTGTAAATTCAACAATTTACTTAACGCATTTGTTGTTTGTGTTTTAGCACGTGCTTCTAAATACTTTCCGAAAAGAATTAAAGTAATTAATACAGCACTTGTTTCAAAATATAGGTGTGGCTCATAATTTGTATTAATTAACCACTTAATCGATTCATAAATACTATAAAAGAAGGCTGCGCTTGTACCTAAAGCGACAAGAACATCCATATTTGCTGACCCATTACGAAGGTTTTTATAAGCGCCTACATAAAATTGCCAACCAATAACAAATTGAACAGGCGTTGCTAATACAAATTGGAACCACGGGTTCATAAATATATGTGGTATTTGAATACCAAATAAATGAACGAACATTGTCATTAACAATGGAGCTGCTAAAACAGCTGAAACAACTAATTTAATTAACTGTCGTTTTAATTGTTTTTCTTTTTGGGAACTTTTTTCTGATGCTTCTTTTTTAGGTTGTGCCTCATACCCTAGGTTTTTAATACGTTGTTGAAATTCATCTACAGACGTCATATCAGGGTTGTATTCTACAGTAGCACTTTCTGTGGTTAAATTAACTGTAGCCTTATTTACACCTGAGATTCGATTTAAAACTTTTTCGATTTTATTCGAACAAGCTGCACACGTCATTCCCATTACATCGAGATCCACTTTTTCGGTTAAAACTCCATAACCTGTTTTTTGAATTGTATTTGCAATATCTTCTAATGATGTAACATTGGGGTTATATTCAATTGTAGCTTTCTCTGTAGAAGGATTTACATTAGCGTTAACTTCATCTAATTTATTTAGATTTTTTTCTACTTTATTCGAGCAAGCTGCACATGTCATGCCTGTGATACCTAATGAGGTTTTTTTAATATTTTCACTCAATTATTTCTTTCCTCCTATTTTGAAAATTGTTTTAATACAACCATCAATTCTTTGATACTTTCTTCTCCGTTGCCATTTTTAATACCTTCACTTACACAATTAGATATATGGTCTTCAGTTACTATAAAACCCACTTGTTTTAGGGCTGATTGTATTGCTGTTATTTGTACTAGTACATCTATACAATATCTATCTTCTGCTATCATTGATTGTAAACCGCGCATTTGTCCTTCTAATCTTTTGAGTCTATTGAGCAATGCGTCATTGTTTTTAACAGTAGTAGTGTTCAATTTCACCCCTCCTCATATACCCTAACGGGGTATCTCTTGTTGGAATCTATATTATACCCCTAGTAGGTATAAGTCAATACAAAAGTTTCATATAAAAAATTAATATTTATAGTTTGTTTTAAGAGGTACACTTGTATAAAATGTATGCTAAAACTTATATTAGGAGAGATATATTTGGATAAAAATATACAACTTGAGCTTTACACAAGACCTACATGCTCTGATTGCCAAGAATCAAAAAGGTATTTAAACTCTCAAGAGATTAGTTATAGTCATAAAGATGTAAGTCAAAATTTGGACTTAGAAGAAGAAATGAAAAAAATATCAGGCAACCGAATTGTTCCCTTATTTGTTTTTTATAAAAAAATTTTTTGGGGTAAAAAAAAGTTGTTTAAATATTACGTGGGATTTGAAAATAACAAAAAAGATATATTAAATATATTGGAATAATTAAATAAACAGCCATTATTAAAAAATAATGGCTGTTTATTTAATGATGATGTTGACTGTCTTCTTCTTTCACGATACAAAACAATTTTTCACTATGATTATTGTTAGAAGTTTCAGTCTGTATTGTGACATGTTGAATATTTTGATGATTGAGTTCATGTTCTATACGTTTAAGTAAAAACTCATTTTCAGTAATGGTCATTGTATCTTCTA
The DNA here is from genome assembly GCF_001922505.1 of Staphylococcus sp. MB377. Classification (NCBI taxonomy): domain Bacteria; kingdom Bacillati; phylum Bacillota; class Bacilli; order Caryophanales; family Staphylococcaceae; genus Staphylococcus; species Staphylococcus sp. MB377. Next base: position 19,782 of record NZ_MAON01000009.1, read on the forward strand.
CAACAATATGACAAGATAACGCGTTTAATCCGCTAGTTACTGACCAAACATGAAAGTCATGAATATTTTTAACTTCTTTGAATTTTTTAATAGTTTTAATAATGTCTTTTGTATTTATATTGCTTGGTGCTCCCTCCATTAATACATGAAGACTTGATTTTGTTACATAAAAGCCGCTACGTAGTACTAAAATTGCTACAATCACACTTGCTAAAGGATCCGCCCACCCCCATCTAAAAAATATAATGAGAAGGGCTGCTATAACTGCACCTATAGATCCAAGCATGTCGCTTATTACATGCAAATATGCTCCACGCATATTTAAGTTTTCTTCTACATCGCTCCCGCGCAGCATTATCCAAGCCACAATAATATTAATAAACAAGCCTACCAAGGCGATAATTAACATGCCTGTAGAAGCTACCTCAGGGGGGTTTTTAAATCTCTCAATAGCTTCATAAAAAATATAGATAGCTATTAACATCAAAGTAATACCATTAAGTACAGCTGCTAGTATTTCAAACCTTTTGTAGCCAAAAGTTTTATTTGTATTAGCTTGCTTCGCTCCTAAAGTAAATGCAATTAAAGCAATACCTAAAGAAATAGAATCACTTAACATATGACCAGCATCTGAAATTAACGCAAGACTGTTAGTAAAGAAACCACCTAACCCTTCTACAATCATGTAACTTGTAATAATAATAAAACTAATTAATAAAGTCTTTTTGTTCGCGCCATGTGTATGATTATGATTGTGATCGTTTTCCATTTAATCCCTCCTCTTTTTAATGATGAAAAATATTTTCTATAATTTGAATTTTTGTTTTTATAACTATAGAGTTAAAAAATATAAAATTTCAATTAATGTTTTGTTACTCGAAGAAAATCATACTAACTTATGAATATATGCTCATATATTCATAAGTTAGTATGATTTTTATCCTTTGTCAATATAGAAATGCTTTGTATTTTGTATATTAAATAAAAACCCTACTTTGCTTTGGACAGTAGTGGGATTTTTGCATATGATAAACCACACTTCACTTGCTAAATATTAACTATATTATAATTAACAAGTGATAATTTCTTTTTAGAGAAAATAATGTATTCACGCCTTTAGGCGTGAATACATTATTTTTTTTTGAATAGTTTAGAAAAGATAGATTGTTTTTGTTCATTTTTTTTTGATGCTTTTGGAGTAATGATATCTTCTTTTGAATCTATATTATCAGTTTCTATTTTTTTGGTATTACTTAATATATTTTGGCTATTTAAATTCAAAGATTGTTCTTGTTTTAATGCAATTGTTAAATCGTCAATTTGTCGATTCTTTTGTCGAATTTCTGATTCTAAATGCTCTATGTATTTATCGATATAACTGCTATATTGGTTATTTAATGATTCTGTTTTGTTTGTCGATTTTTCATCAAATTTTGTCGATTCTTTTGTCGTTTTTTTATTTAAAATTGTTTTTAGATAATCTATTGTATTATCATCTATTAATGATTTGTTACCTACTTTGTTTACCTTCAAATTTGAAGGTAAACTTTTTAGGTTCTGTTGCAAAGTAAAAAATATAGCTAATCACTAATATATCATGTCAGTGTTCGTTTAACTTGCTAGCATGATGCTAATTTCGTGGCATGGGGAAAATCCGTAGATCTGAAGAGACCTACGGTT
>NZ_MAON01000010.1:0-20156 GCF_001922505.1 Staphylococcus sp. MB377
ACCTCTAATAGACCGCTTTATAATAAATATAAAAGTTATTGGAAACTATTTCTTAAACCTTTTGAAACGCTAGAAGCATTTAATTATCATAAAGTCCATTTATTTAAAGAGTGGAAAACCGAAAAAGGCATTATAAATTACTTATTAGGTGTAGATGTTGAATTATTTAATACATATCACTACGTTCATGAGCTAAGAAGATTATTAAAAGAAAATCAAATAGAGAAATTTAGTCATAAACTCTTTTCTATTCATCTTTCAGATGTGTGTCCTAAATTACGCCCAGTCATTAGAACTTTAAGACGCTTAGCAGCTTTCATTGAAAATACTATGACATATTCTAACCTGACCAATGGTCCGTTAGAAGGAATTAATAATAAAATCAAACTCATTAAAAGGGTATCTTTTGGTTATAGAAATTATGATAATTTGCGTAATCGAATTATTATAACTTCGCGACTATTTGCCTCAACAACAAAAAAAGAGATTAAACAACCTAAGGTTGCTTAATCTCAATATTTGGACTCATCAGTCCGATTTGACGTAGAGCCCAAAGTTACGCTTTGTCAGCAGTTTTCAACGTAACATAATAATACATTATGATAGTCGGTACTTCAGTCTACTAGAATAAGCCTACTGCATGGCCGTCTTCTGTAACGTCCATATTTAATGCAGCTGGTTTTTTAGGTAATCCAGGCATAGTCATGATTGCACCAGTTAATGCAACAATAAATCCTGCACCTGTTTTAGCCTCTAATTCTCTAATAGTAATATCAAAATCAGTTGGAGCACCTAAAGCAGTTGCATCATCACTGAATGAATATTGAGTTTTAGCCATACAGATTGGATATTGACCCCAACCATTGTCAGTAAATTCTTTTAGTTGTTTTTTAGCTTTTTTACTAAATGTAACTGAAGAACCACCATAGATATCTTTAACGATTGTTTCAATTTTTTCTTCTAATGATTGATCTAAATCATATAAGAATTTGAAATCATTTGGTTGTTCAATAACTTCAAGTACTTGGTTAGCTAATTCAACGCCACCTTTACCGCCTTTTTCCCATACTTCAGTTAAAGCGATTCTAACGTTATTTTCTTTAGCCCAAGCTTTTACTACTTCAGTTTCAGCATCTGTATCATGAATAAATGCATTTAATGCGATAACTGGTTCAACACCAAATTTACGGATGTTGTTAACATGACGTTCTAAGTTAACAATACCAGCTTTAACTGCTTCAACATTTTCTTCTTTTAAGTCATCTTTAGCTACGCCACCATGCATTTTAAGGGCACGAACTGTTGCAACTAATACTACTGCTGAAGGTTCAAAGCCAGCTTCTCTAGCTTTAATGTCGATGAATTTTTCAGCACCAAGGTCTGAACCGAATCCTGCTTCTGTTACAACGATGTCTGCAAGATCACGTGCTGTTTCAGTAGCTAAAATTGAGTTACAACCATGTGCAATGTTAGCGAATGGTCCACCATGAACTAATGCTGGTGTACCTTCAATAGTTTGAACTAAGTTAGGTTTAATAGCATCTTTAAGAATCATAGCTAATGCGCCTTCAACTTTTAAGTCTGCAACTGTAACTGGTTTACGATCACGAGTGTAACCAATAGTAATACGGCTAATTTTTTCTTTTAAGTCATTAATATTACGAGCTAAACATAAGATTGCCATTACTTCTGAGGCAACTGTAATATTGAAACCATCTTCACGAGGTACACCATTAGTAGGTCCACCTAAACCAACATTTACATGACGTAATGCACGGTCGTTCATGTCTAATACACGTTTCCATTCAACACGACGTACATCAATGCCTAATTCATTACCTTGATGGATGTGGTTATCGATAAATGCAGATAAAGCATTATTTGCAGTAGTAATCGCGTGGAAGTCACCATTGAAGTGTAAGTTAATATCTTCCATTGGTAATACTTGCGCATAACCTCCACCAGTTGCCCCACCTTTAATACCAAATGTAGGTCCTAATGCTGGTTCACGTAAAGCTACCATTACATTTTTCTTTAATTCGTTGAACGCATCAGATAATCCAACAGTAACTGTAGATTTACCTTCACCGGCTGGTGTTGGACTCATTGCAGTTACTAAAACGACTTTCCCTTTGTTGTCTTTTGGTTTGATTTGATTGATATCAATCTTAGCTTTATAGTGACCATATTGTTCTAAAGCGTCTGCTGGGATTCCAGCTTTTTCAGCGATTTCTCCAATAGGTTTTAGTTCTGATTGATTAGCAATATCTAAATCTGATAAATGTGCCAACTTATTTCAACCCCTTGTTATTTATAATTTGATTTATGTAAGAATACCTCAAATCAGTTGCTTAAGGTTTCTTTTAATCTTACATATTAATAATAACTAACAATGTAAGCGATGTCGAATTTTTGAGAGCGTTTCCAATGATTTGTGTAAAATTTAACTTAATTTTATGATAAATCTGCTAATTTAAATAAATTTATTTTATAAATCTAAAAATTTAAAGTAAAAATACATCATAATATGAATTCAAAAACCTTTATTTCGACTTAGGTCAACTATAAACATTATAAAAGCTAGGACCAATAATTGTCCTAGCTTAGTTACATTCATTAAAGTTTAATCTTCCATCGTACTTAAATCGCCTGCATCTAAATTAAGCTCCCAAGCTTTTAACACACGTCTCATAATTTTACCAGAGCGTGTTTTAGGTAATTTATCTTTAAACTCTATTTCTCTTGGTGCTGCATGACCTGATAGCCCCTCTTTAACAAATTTACGAATATCTGCTTTTAGCTCATCTGAAGGTTCATAGCCTTGGCGTAATGAAATAAAGGCTTTGATAATTTCGCCTCTGACAGGATCTGGTTTACCGATAACACCCGCTTCAGCTACTGCTTCATGCTCAACTAATTTCGATTCTACTTCAAATGGACCTACACGCTCACCAGCAGTCATAATTACGTCATCAACACGGCCTTGGAACCAGAAATAACCCTCTTCATCTTGATATGCTGAATCACCTGAAACGTACCAATCTCCAATAAAATAAGAATTATATTTTTCAGGGTTTTTCCAAATTGAATACATCATAGATGGCCAACCCTTTTTAATAGCTAAATTCCCCATTCTGTTCGGTGGTAATACATTACCTGAGTCATCTATAATAGCAGCCTCTATTCCCGGTAATGGTTTACCCATTGAACCTAATTTAACGTCAACTGCAGGATAATTCACAATCATATGACCCCCTGTTTCTGTCATCCACCATGTATCTAATACACGTTTATCATATACATCTTTAGACCATTTAATAACTTCAGGGTTAAGTGGCTCACCAACAGATAAAATTGATCGTAATGATGACAAATCATATTTTTCTACTACATCATCACCTGCGCTCATTAACATTCTTAATGCTGTAGGCGCAGTATACCAAATTGTTACTTTAAATGTTTCAATCATGCTATACCATTGTTCAGGAGAGAATCGACCACCCGCTATGCAATTTGTAACACCATTTAACCAAGGTGCAAACACACCATAAGATGTACCTGTAACCCAACCAGGATCAGCTGTACACCAGTAAATGTCACCTTCTTTTAAATCTAATACATATTTACCTGAAATATAATGAAGTAACATTGCTTTTTGAACGTGTAATACCCCTTTAGGTTGACCAGTAGAACCTGATGTGTAGTGTAAGATTAAACCATCATCTTCTTTTAACCACTCAATATCAAATTCTTCATTTGCTTGATTCAATTCTTTATTGAAATCAACATATTGTTCATCAACTTCATCGTCAACAACTACTATTGTTTCTAAGTGAGGTAATTTATCCTTAGGAATTCTGCCTAGTAAACTATTTGTAGTAACAATGACTTTTGCTTCACTATTTTCTAATCTATCAGTTACCGCTTTTTCCATAAAAGCTTCAAATAATGGACCAACGATAGCACCAATTTTTAGAATACCAAGAAAGGCAAAATATAGTTCAGGCGTTCTTGGCATAAAGATAAATACGCGATCCCCTTTTTGAACATTCGCTTTATCTACTAAAACGTTGGCAGCCTTATTTGATAGCACTTTTAATTCTTTAAAACTATATTGTTCTTTACGTTTTTCATCTCTATAATTAAGTGCAATTTTATCGCCTTTACCATTATCAACATGACGATCAATACACTCGTAAGCCATGTTTATTTTTCCTGTTTCATTCCATGAGAAAGCTTTTTTCACTTCATCCCAATCAAAGTCCTGATATGTCTTTTCATAATCTTGTAAATTATAATTACCTTGCTCGCTTTCAAATACTTCTACTTTCATTATAAAATCCCCCTCATTTAATGAAATCGCTTTCTTTAAAAAGTATTATACATTACTTTTTGTGTTATTCAAAATTTTTAGATAATTATTACAATTTAATTTGTTTATTTTTCTAAATAAATATAAAATAACTATAATAGTAGTTCGTATTGGGAGTGAGATGAATGAAACACATTAAAACAAACGTAACCAAGCACCTAACAATTACCAATAAGCATTTCATTATTGAAGGCCCTGTTTCATGTAATTATTTGAAAACGCTTTCTTTCGATGAGTCGTTAAATGCCTTTAGACCGGCAAAAGATCAATTTGACGCTTTGAAAGAAATTACGCAATTACCTGAAGGTCGTATATATATTGCTCGAGAAAACAAACATGTCATAGGGTATGTAACATATCACTATCCCGATGAATTTGAAAGATGGGCTGAAGGACAACTACCCTATTTAATTGAGTTAGGTGCTATAGAAGTGCATAGTGATTTTAGACAGTTTCATATAGGTGGTGAGCTTATTTCATTAAGTCTTTCTCAAGATGAGTTTGAAGACTATATTGTTTTGACAACTGAGTATTATTGGCATTGGGATTTGAAATCAGCTAAATTAGATGTTTTTGAATATAAAAAAATGATGCAAAAATTAATGTCTAAAGGTGGATTAGAAGTATTTGCTACTGATGATCCAGAAATTACCAGTCATCCAGCTAATTGTTTAATGGCGAGAATTGGTAACAGAATTACATTAGACCAGCAACAGTCTTTTGATGATTTACGTTATAAGAATCGATTTTTATTTTAAGATTTCTGTTAAAAATTTAAGGGGTATGATATTTATGCAAAATAATTTAAAAACGGGTTATGTCTATTCAGATGAACTATTAAAATATCGTTTTAATGATAACCACCCTTTTAATCAAATGCGATTAAAATTAACTACAGAATTACTCCAAATGATGAAATTGTTGAAGGTTGATCAAATCATTAATCCTAGAATAGCTACTGAAGAGGAATTGGCTTTAATTCATAAATATGATTATATACAAGCAATTAAACATGCGTCTCATGGAATTTTAAGTCCATCGGAGGCTAATAAATATGGATTAAATACAGATGATACATTCCAATTTCAACATATGCACAAGCATAGCGCAAGGATTGTTGGTGGTGCACTTAATTTGGCAGATGAAATAATGAATGAAAATATATTAAATGGTTGTCACTTAGGTGGCGGATTACATCATAGTTTACCTGGACGTGCCAATGGATTTTGCATTTATAATGATGTTGCCATTACAGCAAAATATCTTGCTACTAAATATAAGCAACGTGTGATGGTCATTGATACAGATGCGCATCATGGTGATGGGACTCAATGGAGCCTTTATACTGATAATACGATCATGTGTTATTCCATCCATGAAACAGGGAAATTTTTATTTCCAGGTTCAGGACATTACACTGAACGTGGCGAAGATTTGGGTTATGGTTATACAGTAAATTTACCGTTAGAACCTTATACTGAACATGATAATTATTTAAAAGTCTTTAAAGAATCCGTGACAAGTGTTATTAAGGCTTATAAACCTGATATCCTACTTAGTGTACATGGTGTGGATATTCATTACTTAGATCCTTTAACACACATGAGTTGTTCATTAGAAACTTTATACGAAATTCCATATATAATTAATAAATTAGCGCACAAATATACAGATGGAAAAGTTTTAATGTTTGGTGGTGGAGGTTATAATATTTGGCAAGTAGTCCCAAGAGCGTGGAGCCATATATTTTTAGCATTAATTAATAAACCCATTCAAGAAGGACCTTTACCAGAACAATGGATTAAAAAATGGCGTGCGTACTCACCAGTAAACCTACCTAAACATTGGACAGAAGATTATCGCGACTATCAAACAATACCCAGATCATATGAAATCTCACAGAAAAACAACGAACGAGCAAGTAGAATCGTTCATTGGTATACACACTAAGGGAGCGGTATGATGATTTAATTTTAAAATCATCATACCGCTCCCTTAAAACAATTATAATTGGAAAGTTTATAACATATCTTCTCAGTTTGTCAGTTGATATGTGTTAAAATTGTAACTATTAATAATAAATTATTTTTTTACTACTAGTCTTTGGTTGTACCTCTATACTCAATACGGTGAGGTAAAATAACATTAGGTTCTTCAATTTCTTCTTCGTTCATATATTTTGTTAATAGACGCATGCCTACAGCACCGATATCATATAATGGTTGAATAACACTAGATAGTTTTGGTCTTACCATCTCTACTAATCGTGTATTGTTGAAACTAACAATTTGTAAATCTTCTGGTACTCTAATACCAGCATCTAATGCACTATGCATAATACCTATTGCCTGTTCATCACTTATTGATAAAATAGCATCAGGTAAATCCCCTTTCAAATCCTCGAATACTTTAATACCGTCTTTATAACTTTCAGATCCAGAGAATTGCACAGTTTCATTTAATTTTAATTGATGACGATCCACTACTTCTTTAAGACCATTAAATACATCTTCTTGAGCTTTTTTAGAGTAATCACCGCTTACTAATGCAAATTCTTTAGCACCTGATTGAATTAGCTGCCCAGTAATTTCCATTGCTGCAGTTTTGAAATCAATATTAACAGAAGCGATATTGTCATCTTTTCCATTCGTACCTGATACGACGACTGGAACAGATGATTGATTAATTAAATCTTTAATTTCATCAGAAATCGTTCCACCTAAAAAGATAATACCATCCACTTGTTTACTTAATAAATTATTAAATATTTCTTTTTCTTTTTCAGAATCATTATCTGAGTTAGAAATTATAGAATGATATTTGTACATTGTTGCTATATCCTCAATACCACGAGCTAATTGAGAATAATAGATATTGGATATGTCAGGAATGATAACGCCTACTGTTGTTGTTCGTTTACTAGCTAGTCCTCTTGCAACAGCGTTTGGTCGATAATTTAATCTTTTGATTACCTCATTAACTTTTTTTCTAGTTTCAGGTTTAACATTTTGATTACCATTCACTACTCGTGAAACGGTTGCCATAGATACTCGGGCCTCTCTAGCAACATCATATATAGTTACTGTCATAACTTCCTCCTTGTAAGCGTTTTATTTGTTATTATAACGTGTTTTCATTTCATTTTCAAAGTTTACCACAAAATCGCTTTCATTCAAACCTATTGTTAATAATTTCACATTTATGTCAAATTTTATATTATTTTAATTACAAAGAGTGATTTGCCATATTATTCAATAAAAATGAAATCGTTGATTAATAAATAGAATAGCTAAAGTTTGACAATTTAAAGAGCTATTCATTATTACCAGAATTAGTATTATAAAACATACTTATAATTCAGTAAAACGAATAGCTCATGTATATCAATTATCTAATTAAGTGAACTTATTATTTTAATTTTTTTGAATTATATAATTCAGCTAATGGTTTCAATTCATTGTAAAATTGATCAAATTCATTTAAATCCATTTGTTGACCACTATCACTTAGTGCAACAGATGGGTCTGGATGAACTTCTGCCATTACACCATCTGCGCCAACAGCTAAAGCAGCTTTTGCAGTTGGTAACATAATATCTTTGCGTCCTGTGCTATGCGTTACATCTACCATTACAGGTAAATGCGTTCCTTGTTTTAAAATTGGAACAGCAGATATATCTAGAGTATTACGTGTTGCTTTTTCATAAGTACGGATACCACGTTCACACAGGATAATATTTTTATTTCCTTGTGAAGCAATATACTCGGCTGCAAAGGTAAATTCCTCTATAGTCGCAGACAATCCTCTTTTTAATAGGATAGGTTTATCAGTTCTGCCAGCTTCTTTCAGTAATTCAAAGTTTTGCATGTTACGCGCGCCAATTTGAAATACATCTAGGTATTCATCAGCAACTTCAAAATCAGCAGGATTTACAATTTCACTAACAACATTAAGACCGAATTTATCTTTAACATTTTTTAAAATTTTAAGCCCTTCAACGCCTAAACCTTGGAAATCATAAGGCGATGTACGAGGTTTAAATGCGCCACCACGAATGAATTTCTCACCCCTAGCTTGCAAATCTTTTGCGACTGCATCTACCTGTTCTTGAGATTCTACAGAACAAGGTCCAAATACAAATGATTTATTCCCATCGCCAATAATGCCACCGTTGTCAAATTTAACAATTGTATCTTCAGGTTTTAATTTACGTGATACATAAAGATGTTTTTCATTCTCAGATTTTTGCAAGTCAGTTGACGCTTTGAAGATTTCTTTGAATAATTGCTTAATAACATTATCATTAAAAGGTCCTTGGTTACGATCCATTAATTCATTAATCATTTCCTTTTCGCGCTGTGGATCATAAACTTTTGTGCCCTGTTTTATTTTTTCTTCACCAATCTTTTGAGCTAACTCACCACGTTTAGATAATAATTCTAAAATTTGATTATTAATCGAAACAATTTCTTCTCTGTATTGTTCTAATTTCGTTGACATTACTACTCACCTCAATAAAAGTTACTTAATTAATTATATTACTTTAAAGCGATAAAATAATATTAGTTAGATAATATTCTAACAATTTAAAAATAATAGTTCAACCTTAGAAGTCTAAAAATTTTCTAAAATTTATGAATTATCTAATTACTATTGTGGAATTTTTAATTAATCATTTTCGATATAAAAAATGGAGCGAATCAAAAATCTAATATATATAGATTTCTGAATCCGCTCCATTTAATGAATGAATAATAACTTAATCAATAAGTTAAAGTTTCATTAATCATTAAAAGTACGTTTATCTATTTTACTTTTAGCTTTTTCAACTCTTTGTTGTTGTTTAGGTGTTTTATTTTTAACTTTTGGTTCGTTTTGTGATTGCTTGCTATTCCCTTTTGATTTTTCATTGTTTGATTTTGTATCGTGTGTGATAACACCATTTTCAAATTTAGAAGTAGCGTGAGCTTGATTATTTTTTACTTGGTCTTCATTGGTGTTAATTGTTTTGTCTTCTTTTGTAACTAAATTAGGAACAGTATAAATACCTTTTGATTTAGCAACAGAAGGCTCTTCTAATAAATTTTTTGTTTTATTGGCTACGTTTGAGTCATTATCTAATTTACTTTTTTTTGTTTTAGCAGCTGATGCTAGATTTTTCGCAGTAACATTTTTATTATGGCTAGCATCATCCTTAATTGAAGGATCTGATAAATTATTATTTGATGATTCAACTTTTACTGCATTTTGTTGTGCTGTTAATTCAGTAGCACTAACCTCTTTAGTTTCATTTTCTTCTTTCTCTGTTTCAGCTTTAGCTTCTTGTATTTCTTGTGCTTGAGGTGATTGGTCTGATAAATCATCTGACGTTTCAACTTTGATTGCATTTTGTTGTGCAGCTAATTCTGTAGCACTAATTTCTTTTGATTTTGAATCTTTTTTAGCTTCAGCTTTAGCATCTTGTATTTCTTGCGCTTGTGGTGATTGATCTGCTAAATTATTCGACGTTTCAGCTTTGATTGCATTTTGTTGTGCAGCTAATTCTGTAGCACTAATTTCTTTTGATTTTGAATCTTTTTTAGCTTCAGCTTTAGCATCTTGTATTTCTTGTGCTTGTGGTGATTGATCTGCTAAATTATTCGACGTTTCAGCTTTGATTGCATTTTGTTGAGCTACAAGTTCATCATTGCTAACTTCTGAATTGTCTCTGTTTTTAAAGTCATCAATTTTTTGTTTAACATTTTCGATATTACTTTCAGTTTGTTGCTTAATATTTTGGTAACGATTTCTCAATTCTTTTTCTTTAGTCTTCGCACTATCAATTTTTTCTTCAGCTTTATTTTTATAAAATAACCCAACAGCTGAACCGATTAAAGCACCTGTAATAAAACTAATTACAAAGTCCTTACGTGAAGGATGAGAACTGAACTTGTTGTGACTATATTGAGAATTTGATACATCATAATTATTAGAATTTTGATTTTCACCTTGTCCGTGTAAATCTTTACCAGTGTTGTTAGTCACAAACTCGTCTCTATTATAATGTTCTGTATTTGAACCTTGTCTAGATTTACCATTTTTTTGGTTTGGTCCATTATCATGTAAATCATGACCAAAATTATTTTTTTCAAATTCATCTCTGTTGTAATGTTTTGTCGCATTTGACTGTGTAGCACTATCTTGTTGATTAGCACCTTTTCCGTGTAAATCATTACCAGAATTTGTAACTTCAAATGCGTCACGATTATATTTCTTGCTCATATTAACTCCTCCTATAAGAAAAGCACTTAAATAAGTAAAAACCTCATTTAAGTGCATTTGATTGAATCATATTAAAAGTTTTTCTCAACGTTAGTAGTGTAATTTTCGTTAGAATGATTTACATCATTACCTACAGATGTGTTTCTGTAGTTTGCACTTCCTCTACGGTAGTGTCTATTTTGCCATTTGTCAGCAATTTCCATTGCAACATTTGACCATTGAACTACTTGAGAAATTTTATCTTCATTTTGAGAAATATTATGTGTAATTGAGTTAGTTACACGATCAACTGAACCATTTAAGTTTTGAACTGAATCACCGATGCCTTTAACACCATCGACAACAGAGTTTAAACGTTCAACTTTTCCTTGAATATCTTCAGTTAAGCGATTAGCTTTGTGAAGTAAATCAGTTGTTTCACGAGTAATACCTTGAACTTGGCCTTCAACACCATCAAGTGTTTTAGCAACGTGATCTAAATTCTTTTTAACTGAAATTAAAACAACAACGATTCCAATACATAATACTAAGAATGCAATCGCAGCGATAATTCCAGCAATTGGTAAAATCCAATCCATTAAAAACGCCTCCTAATTACCATTTACTTTTAAATAAAAGCTATTAATTATAAATACCCAACATAATTATATATAAACATATTAAAATTCATTTGTCATGCCGACATGTTCTTCATATGCACGTTGTAACTTTTGAATGTCACCTGCACCCATGAATAAGATGACTGCATTATCAAATTGATCTAATACGTCAATATTATTTTCTTCAATAAGCGCAGATCCGTCAATACGATTTATCAAATCTTGAATCGTTAAATCGCCAGTATTTTCACGAATGGAACCAAATATTTCACATAAATAAACATGGTCCGCTTTACTTAATGATGTTGCAAATTCATCTAAGAAGGCTTGTGTTCTTGAGAAAGTATGTGGTTGGAAAACTGCCACAATATCTTTATTTGGATATTTTTTACGTGCTGTTTCAATTGTAGCACTAATTTCTCTTGGATGGTGAGCATAATCGTCTACTAATACTTGATTAGAAACATTTGTTTCATTAAAACGACGTTTTACACCACCAAATGTTTCAAATGCTTCTTTAATGTTGTTAACGTCCATCTTTTCTAGGTAACTAATTGCGATAACAGCTAATGCATTTTGGATATTATGATCACCGTACTGAGGTGATAAAAATTGATCATAATATTCACCATTAACATAAACATCAAATTGAGTGCCTTTATCCGTGATTTGAATGTTATCTGCGTAAATATCATCATTTTTATTTAATCCATAGTAATAAATTGGAACATTGGCTTTAAGTTGTCTTAGATGATCATCGTCACCCCAAGCAATAATTGCTTTTTTGACATTGTGCGCCATGCTTTGGAAAGCACTTGCTACATCATCAATATCTTTGAAGTAATCAGGATGATCAAAGTCAATATTTGTCATAATTGCATAATCTGGATGATAACTTAGGAAATGTCGACGATATTCACATGCTTCAAATGCAAAATAATCGCTCGCAGGTAATCCCATACCAGTTCCATCACCAATCAAGAATGATGTTTTTTTATCACCATTCATAACATGTGATAATAAACCAGTTGTTGATGTTTTTCCGTGAGCACCAGTAACTGCAACAGATGTATATTGATCAATTACGTGACCTAAGAAGTCATGATAGCGAATAACATCTAATTTTAAATCATGCGCTTTAACAATTTCTTCATGAGTATCTGGAAACGCATTACCTTGTATTACTACCATCCCTTTTTCAATATTATCTGCATTGAATGGTAGTATTTTAATTCCTTTATTTTTCAATGCTACTTCTGTAAATACATATTTTTCAATATCAGACCCTTGCACCTCATGACCAAGATCATGCATGATCTGTGCTAACGAACTCATTCCAGCGCCTTTAATACCAACAAAATGATAATGCGTCATATACATAAAACTCCTTTAAATTAATCTTTCTTTAAATCTGCTTCAGTAATGAATACATCTCTAGGTTTAGAACCATTTGCACCTGAAATATAATCTAATTGTTCAAGTTGGTCTACAATTCGAGCTGCACGGTTATAACCAATTTGGAAATGTCTTTGAATTAATGAAGTAGATATATGTCCTTCTTTAACCATAAATTCACACACATCATCAAATAATTCATCTTGAGCTTGTGTTTGATTCTTTTTAAGTAATTCCTTCTCTTCGAATAAATAGTCAGGTTCTCTTTGATCTTTAATGAAATCAACTACATCATCAATCTCATCATCCGAAACAAAAGTACCTTGGACACGAATTGGTTTATTCATTCCGCTACCTAAATAAAGCATATCCCCATATCCTAACAAGCGTTCTGCACCGCCACTATCTAAAATCGTTCTTGAGTCAACGCTTGAAGATACCATAAATGCAATACGTGTAGGTATGTTAGCTTTTATTAAACCAGTGATGACATTCACAGAAGGTCGTTGTGTTGCAACTAACATGTGTATACCACATGCACGAGCCTTTTGAGCTATTCGAGCAATTGATTGTTCTACTTCTTGAGGTGCCATCATCATTAAATCAGCTAACTCATCAATAACAATAACAATTTTTGGCATTCTTTGCTCATATGGTGCTTTTTTATTGAAAGCAGTAATATTTCTTACGTGGAATTGCGCAAATAATTTGTAACGTTTTTCCATTTCATCTACTGCCCATTTTAAACTTTGTGTAGCTGCCTTTACATCAGTAATAACTGGTGAAACTAGATGTGGTAAATCGTTATATGGTGCAAGTTCTACCATCTTAGGGTCAATAAGTAATAATCTTAATTCTTCAGGATGATTTTTATAAAGTAATGACATTAAAATACTATTGATACACACAGATTTACCTGAACCAGTCGCCCCTGCAATTAATGCGTGAGGTGTTTTAGCTATGTCCATCAATAATGGTTCATTATTGATTCGATTACCCATTGCTACTGTTAATTTAGACTCGGCATTTTTAAATTTTGGACTCTCTAAAATAGATTTTAAATTGACTTTCGTAGGATTTAAATTCGGTACTTCAATACCAACTAAACTTGTTCCAGGAATTGGTGCTTCAATTCGAATATCTTTAGCAGCTAGAGCCATTTTAATATCATCTTGTAAAGCTGTAATTCTTGAAACTTTGACACCCTTTTCTACCGCCAATTCAAAACGAGTTACACTTGGTCCTTCTGTAACATTTTGAACTTCAGCAGGTACATTAAAATAATAAAAAGCGTCATTTAATTCTTGTTTTTTCTCTTCAATCCATGATTCATCTATTTCATGTTCTTCATGATCTTCTAATAGATCAAAGCTTGGCAACTTAATATTAGGTCCTCTTCTTATAGGAGCCTTATGATTAGCGTCATTTCCATCTTTATAATTCTTTTTTGAAGTATCATCGGAATAATCCTCTTTAGAAACAAACTCATTAATATCTTGTTTATTATCATTTTGATTATTTGAATTTTGAACTTTTCCAAATTGATTTCCTTTAGGTATATCATTGTTTTGACTATTATCAACATCTTGATGTTCATTTTCTCTTGTGTTTTCGTCATTAATAAAATTGTCTTTTTCAACTGAATGTTCGGAACTTTCATTGTATTCAAGAGATGCCAAATTAAAATCAGATGATTCGTCAGAATTTAATTGTGATTCATTTAAATGATTGTCGAATTCTGCATTCATTTTCTCATCTTGTGCTTCTTTTTTTGTTTCAGGTTTTAATTCAGGCACATTAACTTTGTTTCTTGAAACTGAATTTTTTTTAGCATCCATTATACGCTTCTTATCAGAAGGTGTCATTACAACATTAAATGGTTTACTACCAGGCTTGATTAACATTT
The DNA here is from genome assembly GCF_001922505.1 of Staphylococcus sp. MB377. Classification (NCBI taxonomy): domain Bacteria; kingdom Bacillati; phylum Bacillota; class Bacilli; order Caryophanales; family Staphylococcaceae; genus Staphylococcus; species Staphylococcus sp. MB377. The sequence goes on from NZ_MAON01000010.1 coordinate 14,534, forward strand.
TTTGAGGTATTTTATTAGTTTTATTAGATGATGGTTCAGGTTTTTTATCTTCACTTAAACTATCTTTTTCAAGATGTTCTGAATCATCTGTTGTATTAGACGTTAATAATACATCTTCGTTATTAAAAGACTCATTTTGTATATCTTCTGTTTGTGATAACTTTTGATTTTCTTTATTCGTATCTTGTGCCAATCTTTCATCATTTTCTTCATCTTCATTAGTTGCATATTCTATATCTGAAGAAACAGCATTTCGAACAGCATTATTGATATTATTTTCAGATGGATTTTGTTGATCTTCAGAGTTATTCACTTCATCATTAAATGATAAATCATTCGTTTTATCTTGCATAAGTGATTCTGATTCATTAATCTCTCTATAATTAGCATCGTCTATTTTTTCATCATTGTTTTCAGCAGTTGATTTATTACTAATACCTTCATTTTCTCCATCATCCATGACTTGATCATGTAAATCATCATCATGAAGCATTTCTTCATGACTATTGGTGTCCTCTAAGTATTCATCAAATTTTTCATTTGAATAACTTTCCACTTTATTATTGTTAATTTTTAATGATTGTTCTTCTAATACATCTTTAACTTGTACATCATCCTGACTAACTTGTTGGACGCTAGAAACTTGATTTAAATCAATTTCTTCATAATTGTAGGGTTCATGAGATTCATTTGAAACTTCTTTTTGATTATCAACATTACCACTATTAGTTTGTTCATCAGTTTGATTTTGAACTAGCCCATTGTGCTCATCTGCTAATGATTTGTTATTACTATAATAACTATGCTTGCTTTCATCGATTTCATCTTCATTCGATTTATTGCTTACATTGTCACCTTGATTAAGTGAACTTTCACCAGTATATTGTTCTGCTTGCTTAGCATACATTTCATCGATTGCTCTTTGTATACTATCTTCTTCATCAGTTTGTTGTCGTTTATTTTGTAAGGCTTCTTTAAATTTACGCTTTTGTTGAACTTTACGCTCTCTTTCTTTTCTAATTTCCTCTACAATCTGAGATGCATAAATATTTTCAATATTCACCGTGTTATCACGTTTTGAATAATTTGGAGTACGCTCATTATAATTAGAGGTATTAGAACTTGATTCTATTGTCGATTCATTTTCATTGTTAATTGATGAATCTATTTGTGAGGAACGTTTAGTATCTTCCTTATTTGAATTGTCTGCTATACCATGATTACTTTCATGGGAAACATGTTCAACTGTGCTTGAACTATATTTTGTTGTAGACTCTTTTGAATCTTCATCATCTTTAACAGGTGGTATTACACCATTTTCGATGGGTCTACGCTTTTTAGTTCCAAAAATAGCAGATGGTACTTTCGATGTTTTAAAACTTGAACGGTGATATATAGGTTCAGAACTTAAATGATAGTTTGATTTAAATCTTTCTGATTGTAACTTAACTCTAGATTGGTGATTAGAATTAAGTTTTGAATAATTTGAAACATTGGTACTAGAGTAATTGTTTTGATGTTTGTTAAAGCGTTGTGTATCACGTGTATCAGTATATTTATTTAATGACTTAGGCCTTCTTGATTTAATAGAAGGTATACCAGTATCATCTTGATTTATATGATTTCTTCTACGTCGTCTTCTTGAATCTTCTGAACTATCATACTTAGCATAATTATTAGATTGATTTGTATGACCATCGTAATCAAATGAATCATATGAACTATGGACATTAGTAGAATGTGGTCTATAACTATATATATCATCATTACTGTCACGATAAATTGCTTCTTCATAATTCTCGTCTTGACCCACATCGATAGGGAAACGAAACTTACCTCTTGGACGATCATATATATCGTTGTTTTCAGGAAGTAATGAATCATCTTTATTTTGAGTTAGATCGCCATTGCGACGTTTACTTTTGCGTCTGAGCAATTCTTCATCAGAATTCTCTTTATTACTAAATAAATCATCAAACCAACTCATAAATTCACTTCCTTCCTATATTAATCGAAAAATGCTTGACCAATTTCATAGTCATTACTTAATACCATTATACCTTTTTCTTGAGGTGCATTTGGTAAATTTAATTCTTTCATAGAACAAATCATTCCACTGGAAGCTACACCACGTAATTCAGCATCTTTAATAAACATACCACTTGGCATTACTGCTCCTACTTTTGCGACAACCACCTTTTGGCCTGCCTCAACATTTGGTGCACCACATACGATTTGTAAATGCTCATTACCAACATTTACTTTTAAAACACTTAATTTATCAGCATCTGGGTGTTTTTCTTTAGTTTCAACATATCCAACTACAAACTTAGGAGATAGATCTGCATTTAATTGGTAGTCTAATCCTGATTTATTTATGGCTTTCTGAAGCGCATCCACTAGTTCAGAAGTTAATTTAATATGTCCGTTTCCACTTATTTTGTTATATCTTGAAAATTCAAATATATTGAAACCGACTATTGTTCCTTCTTTACTAATTTCAACAATATCGCCTTGTTTTTTAAATTCAAACGGTCCATCAGTAGGTTCTATTTGTAGAAAAGCTACATCCCCTACTCCATCTTTATTGTAAAATAAATTCATTTGAAATCTCCTCTATATCAATTAATTTTTATTGTTAAATCTTTTACGATTTGCTTCTAATCGTTGAATAATATTTGGATCTCGCTTTTGTTTATTATTTTTACCCAAAATGAATATAGGTTCAAAATGTCCTTTTTCATAACCAAATGATAATGATGTGATTGGAACTAATCCCTTAGTGAAGAATTCCATTGTCAAATGAGCCATCACATCATAACCAGTTTTATTACGTATATCAGCAATAATTAAGACATCTTGATGTGGAACAGCTACTAACATTTCACCTTGACACTGTTGATAGATATCATCTAAAAATTTCGTATTCAAGATACGACTAGCATCGTACCCATCATTTGAATTTACAAAATAGAAAATGTTTCCTTTAACTTCATCTGTTTTATATTCATTTTTGAGTTTACGTATGTTGAATAATGACATTTCTTTAACTTGTTGTTCAGTTAAACCAAGTGACTCCAACATACTTTCATCAATTAGTCGGTAAGATTTACCTAAATCAAGTGCGTAATAAATATTGGTTTCAGCTGTATGCTTTTCAATGATAAAACGATGTCCTTCTTTTGTTTTTTTATCAAAGCTTGTAGCACGTATGACAGGCATAATCTGGATGTTAGTCATTTTTTCAATGCTTTCATCATCCATTTGAGCGATTGCTTCTTCGACATAATAAACAATTTCATCTATTATTTTCTCTTTTTGGACTTCATATTTAGCGACAATAGCGTTTAACTTGATTGTTACACCTTTATAATTGTCTTGTCTATATATACGTAATGTTTCCTCTTCGCGATCAAATTTAAAATCAACATTTAGATGCGCTAAACGTTGTTTTAATTTATCTCTTATTTGAAAAACATTCATGTTTAACACTCCTATATTCACACCTTATGCTATTTTACAATAAATTTGTAGTCAATTACAGAAAAAATAAGTTAGAGTTTAAATTCTTCTATTTTTTAAATTACTTTTTAATTAAACATATTTACTCAAGAATTCATCAATTTGTTCAATAGATTTTCGTTCTTTTCCAATATAACTACCTACTAATTCATCATTTTTATACACTAAAAAGCTTGGGATACCCATAATATCATTTTTAATAGCTAAATCTATAAATTCATCTCTATCAACTGAAACAAAATTAAAATGTTTATACTTCTCTTCTAATCGAGGTAAATCAGGTTCAATAATACGACAGTCAGGGCACCAACCTGCTGTAAATTCAAATACTGTGTTTTCTTTCTTAAGTGAATTAAATTGAGATTCAGATTCTAATTTTATCATTTAATCTACTCCTTATCTTGGAATTGTAATTTGTTAATTTGTTCTATATTTAAATTTAATATAACTTGTTCAAGTAGCTGTCTTGCAGAATAGTAATCTCTAATATCAAAAACTGCATTCGTACTATGAATATATCTAGCACAAACACCAATTACTGCAGTTGGAATACCAATATTAGCTTTGTGTATTTCTCCACCATCTGTACCGCCCGGAGATATGTAGTATTGATATTTTATATGATTGTCTTCAGCTAACTTAATTAGATAATCTCTAAATTCTGGTTGTAGAATCATAGTGCCGTCTTTAATACGGATTAATGTTCCACCTCCTAATTCACCTGATAATTGATTTACACCTTTAATATCATTCGCAGGTGAACAATCTACAACCAAAGCAACGTCAGGCTGAATTAATTCAGCAGCTGGCTTAGCACCACGTAATCCTACTTCTTCTTGAACGTTAGCACCAACATATAAATCGACATCCAATTCTACATCACTCAACAATTCTAGTATTTCAATTGCAATGACACAACCATATCGATTATCCCATGCTTTTGCACTATATCGATATTCAGATAACTGCGTCAATTCAGTATTTGGAACTATTGTATCTCCTATTTGAATACCTAATTCCCTTACTTCTTTATCAGAACTTGCACCTATATCTAACAATAAATCTTTGATTTCAGGTACCGCTTCATTTCCAGTTCTAAAGTGTTTAGGTATATTAGAAACAATCCCTACAATAATGTCTCCTTTTCTGTTTTTAACTTGAAGGCGTTGACCCTGCCATATATCATTTGCTACTCCTCCAAGATTGGTAAACTGTAACATACCATTTGTTGTTATATTTGTAATCATAAATCCAATCTCATCCATATGTGCAGCTATCATTACCCTCTTGGCATTAGCTTTTTTAGATTTTTTGACTCCATAGAAACCACCCATATGATTTACAATAAATTCATCAACATATGGTGCCATTTCTTTTTTCATATAATTTCGTACGTCTTCTTCAAAACCTGGCGCACCATGTAATTCACTTAAAGCTTTAATTCGCTCTAATGTTTTTTTCTTGTCCATCTTAACTAACACACTCCTTAAATGTATTATATCATTTTGAATATGGTACACTAATGATAAGAACTATTAATAGAGAGGTAAAGATTATGACACGTCAAACTTACAAATACATCTCAATTTCAGTTGCTTTACTTACAAGTGTTGCTACTATTATATTTATCTATTTTCTTAGAGAAAATAATAAAATCCAAAATCCTAGTAATGTTCTGAAAGAAGCCAAATCTTATTTTATGAATATTAAAGGTTCATTTATTCTTCATGAGCCGTATGTAGATGACAATTTATATCCAAACAGATTAATCTTTCAAGGTGGCATAACTCAAAGTAAGAATAATCAGCAAGTTGAATATATATTTTATGCGGATGCTAAATCGGGAGAAATCATTAATATTATAGAATTATAATAAAGTAAATGGTAAGAGGAGTTGGAATTAAAGGCTCTATAATAAATTGGACTGATGACTAAAAATCATCAGTCCAATTTTTATGTTTGAATACAAAAATGGCGCAATTACCTCTATAATTATTAGCTACCAAACAAAATAAAAAAGAAAGGTAATGCGCCTATGTGTAAGTCTATATTAAATACATTAAGAATTAAAGATAAAAATCTAAATTTTTCAGATGAAGTG